>NZ_VDMO01000018.1 GCF_006335125.1 Deinococcus radiopugnans ATCC 19172 | reverse complement strand
CCCAGGTGAACCGCCTCAAGACCTTGAAACGGGGGATGTACGGTCGCGCGGGCCTGAATCTGTTGCGGGCCAGACTGCTCTACCGACCACTCCACTGAGGCTGCATCACCAAATGTGCGGAAGTTCCGTCGGCCCGCGCTTTCCTCGTACCGGCCCACCGTGAAAATGGGCAGCAGGTAGTCTGCCCCTTCCCCTAGATTCAACTCGAAAGCGCTGAAGCCCAGCCACGGCGCCACGGAGATATTCAGAACGTTGGGCGGCGTCCCTGGTTTGGGCCGGTAATCCGGGCTTGAGCCATATGCCCGGGCATCGGCGCGGTCATTCCTCAAAAACTCGTCGAAACCGCCGCCCAGCCTCGTCCACAGCGCCGAGAAGGTCTGCGTCTCTGGGTGGAAAACAGTGTACAGAGGCAGAATGCTGTCCCAGACGCCGGGCTGACCATCATCGCTCAATCCCATTCGCAGCGCGGGCAGGCGATTGACCACCGTGCAGATCACGTAGATCAGGACGGGGACGAAAGGCCTTCCCGCCTCCTGCACACGGCTTTTAAACGCCGTCACGTCTACAGGAACGGTGACGTTGAAGGCGCAGGGATTTTGACGGAAGTGCTGGTCAATCTGGCGGCGCGGCCAGGTGGTCAGGTCAAGAGGACGGAGCATCTCCGCACTGTAAGGGCCGGCAGACTGCCATCCGCCATCATGCCCATCCCCCCGAATCCGCCAGAAGGCTCAAGGCAGCCTGGGGCCAGATTTGCGACAATGGCCGTATGAATACTCCCACTCCGCAACAGGCACTGACCGAATTCCTGTCCTGCTGGCAGAAGCGGGACTATTCCAGCATGTCGCGGCTGCTGCCCGCGCACGGCACGCCGCCGAAAAAGCAGACGGTCAAGGCCACCAGGGAACTGTACGGCCCCCAGAAGCTGACCGGCTTCAATCTGCTGGCCGCCCGCGACACCGATCCTGCCGCCACCAACCTGGACGTGGAACTGCACTACCGCGAGGCCGGCGAACTGGAGGTCAAGCGCTGGCGCTTCCGCATGGTGTACGTCAACGACGCCGGGCAGCCGATTCCGCGCAACCAGCCGCTCGGAAGCTGGAAGCCGTACATTACCCGCGTGTTGCCGGACCCACCTGCACTGCGGGCCTGAGCCCCACGGCGCGATACAAAAATGGGGTGACCGGGGCAGTTTTCGCCCCGGTCACTCTTTTGCCTCCCACGCAGGGGGGCTTACTTCTTCTTGACTTTGGGAACCGCGACCGCCAGATCGGCGGCGGTGATGGGATGTTCCTGCGCGCCGAATCCGGTGGCGGCCAGCGCACCGGCGGCGTTGGCGGCGCGGGCACTCTCGGCCATGCTGGCCCCCGACAGCACCGCGTGGGCGAAGGTGGCGGTGAAGGTGTCGCCCGCGCCGGTGGAATCCACCACCACCGCGCCGGGCGGCGGCACGGCGTCCACCAGTTCGGTCTCGGTGGGGGTCCAGATGATGCTGCCCATCTTGCCCACCTTGACCACCACCCGCTGCGCCCCGGCCTCGCCCAGCTGCTTGAGGGCCGCGCTGATCGAGCGCGTGCTGGTCAGCGCCTGAAGCTCATGCTGGTTGAGGGTCAGGTAATCCGAGCGCAGCGCCTCGTCGCGCAGGCCGGTGCCCACCTTGTTGACCGCGCCGGTGCCCAGATCGATAAAGACCGGTACGGGTTTTTTGGCGCTGCGGGCGTACTCGATGGCCTGCAGGGTGAACTCGCGCTGCGGCCCCTCGATCAGGCCGTAGGCGTTGACGATCAGGGCGTCGCACGCCTCCACGTCTTTTTTCTTCAGTTTGGCCGGGTCCAGCTGGCGGTTGGCCGCGCCGTCGCTGATCATGGTGCGCTGGCCGTCGGCGGTCTGCATCAGGGTGATGGTGCTGGTCAGGTGGGTTGCGCTGCGCTGGATGGCCGCCTCGCTCACGCCGCTCTCGCGCACGCGGCTCAGGGCGTAGTCGGCAAAGGGATCGTCGCCCACGCAGGCCGCCAGCGTCACGGTGTGGCCCAGCCGGGCGAGTGTGACGGCGATGGTGCCGCCCGCGCCGCCGGGTTTCATGCTGGCGCGCTGGGGCGTCACTTCCTCGCCGGGCCGGGGCAGTTTGTTCAGGTGGTACAGGTGGTCAACGGTCACGTCGCCGATTACGTAGAACTTCAAGGGAAAACCTCCGGGGCAGGCCCCGTGTTGAGAACGTGATGTCGCGCGGGCAACGTCACTGAAAAGCCGGCACAACCGGGACGGGCAGCCCCGTGAGCGAAACGGTCAGACCAAGGTCTTGCGGACACAAATTCGTTGACGTTACCCTAGCACGCCCAGCCGCCCGGCCAGGTCCCGCAGGGTGTCCAGCGGCACGTCCTCGGCGCGCACGTCGGGGCGCAGACCCAGGGCCTCGAGCGCCGCGTCGATGGCCGCCCCCTGATGCCCGATCATCCGCAGGTTGTTGCGCAGGGTCTTGCGGCGGTGGCCCAGGGCCGATTCGATGAATTTCAGCAGCTCACGGGGGGGCAGCGGAGCGGAGCGGTCAAAATCCAGCCGGATCACGCTGCTGGTCACGTCCGGAGCCGGGAAAAACGCCCCTTTCGGCACGTCGCGGACATGCCTGACGCTGCCGTACAGCGCGGCCAGTGCGCTCAGAAAGCCGTAGTTATCGTCGCCCGGCTTCGAGGCCAGCCGCTGCCCCACCTCCTTTTGCACCAGCACGGTGGCCGACACGATGGCCGGCGCGTGCATGAAGCGCGACAGCAGCACGCCGGTGATGTAGTACGGCAGGTTGGCGACCACCCGCGTCCCCGGCGGCAGCGAGGCGTAGTCGAAGTCCAGCGCGTCGCCCCACACCACCTGCACGTCCAGCCCGGCCAGCGTCTCGGCCAGCACCGGGCGCAGCTTCTCGTCTTTCTCCAGGGCCGTGACCTGCGCGCCGCGCGTGGCGATCTCGCGGGTCAGCACACCCAGGCCGGGGCCGATTTCCAGCACCGGGGTGCCCTGGGCCGGGCCGCCGCTCAGGCCCGCCTCCGCGATGGCACGCAGGATGTTGCCGTCGATCAGGAAGTTCTGCCCCAGGCTCTTGGTGGGTCTCAGCCCGTGCTGGGTCAGCAGCTGACGCACCCGTGCGGGCGAGTACAGCGGGGCGCTGGGGGCGGGCGAAGGGCCGATGGGGTCGCTGGTGGGGGTGGGCAGGTCTGTGGTCATGGGGGCAGGGTCTCCGTGCGGGCGGCCCGCAGCGGAACTGTCAGGGCGCGTCAGTATACCCGTGCGCTGGCCGCGAGAAGGGGAGGGAGATGCCGTTGGCTCAGCCGGACACGGGCGTCTGGATATGGCCTGAGCCGGTAGGGTCCAGTCGCCCGCCTTTTCCTGAAGCTCTGATGGTGCTCGGCGGCGAACCTGTCCCGCCGACCGCGCCACTCCGCTACCATTCCTTCCATGCCTGCCGCGTCCTCCCCCTTGCCCATCGCCGAGGTGATCCCGGCGCTGCGCGCGGCCCTGGCGGCACACCCGCTGGTGGTGGTGCAGGCCCCGCCCGGCGCGGGCAAGAGCACGGCGTTGCCGCTGGACCTGCTGCAGGAGGATTGGCTGGCCGGGCAGTCGGTCATCATGTTGCAGCCCCGCCGGGTGGCGGCGCGGGCGGTGGCCTCACGGCTGGCCGAGGGCCTGGGCGAGGCGGTGGGGGAGACGGTGGGCTACCGCGTGCGCTTCGAGTCGCGCGTGTCGGCGCAGACCCGGCTGGAAGTCGTTACCGAAGGCATCCTGACCCGCCGCTTGCAACGGGACCCGGAACTGGCCGGCGTGGGGCTGGTCATTCTGGACGAGTTCCACGAACGCAGCCTGAACGCCGATCTGGCCCTGGCCCTGCTGCGCGAGGTGCAAGGCGCGCTGCGCGAGGACCTGCGCGTGCTGGTCATGAGCGCCACCCTGGACCCGGACCTGCCCGTCCGCCTGGGTGCCCCGCTGGTGGAAAGCGCGGGCCGCGCCTACCCGGTGGAAGTGCGCTACCTGCCCACGGACCCGGTGGGCCGCGTGGAGGACGCCGTGGCCCGCAAGGTCCGGCAGGCGCTGGCGGAAGATGAGGGCGACATCCTGGCCTTCCTTCCCGGCGTGCGCGAGATTCGCGGGGCCGCCGCGCAACTGACCGACAGCGGCGCGCTGGTGCTGCCGCTGTACGGTGACCTGAGCGTGAAAGAGCAGCGCCGCGCCCTGCTCCCCGATCCGGCGGGCCGGCGCAAGGTGGTGCTGGCCACCAGCATCGCGGAGACCTCGCTGACCATCGACGGCGTGCGGGTGGTGGTGGACGGCGGGCAGAGCCGCACCCAGGCGTTTGACCCGGCCACCGGCCTGACCCGCATGGTGACGGGCCGCGTGACCCGTGACAGCGCCACGCAGCGGGCCGGACGGGCAGGCCGCACCGCGCCGGGCGTGGCCTACCGCCTGTGGTCCGAGCGCACCCAGCCTTTGCTGCCGCCCGCCCGCCCCCCGGAGGTGCTGGAGGCGGACCTCGCGCCGCTGGTGCTGGAACTGGCCGCCTGGGGCGCGCCGGACCCCACCGCTCTGGCGTGGCTGGACGCGCCGCCGGCCCCGCGCGTGGACACGGCCCGGCTCCTGCTGCGCGGCTTGAACGCCCTGGACGACACGGGCCGCGTGACCCCCGAAGGTCAGCGCCTGCTGGAGTTTCCCACCCACCCGCGTCTCGCGCACCTGCTGACCGGCGGGGCGCAGGCGGGATTGGGGCCGCTGGCCGCCGATCTGGCCGCCCTGCTCGAAGAGCGCGATCCGCTGCCCCCCGGCTCCGGCGCGGACCTGACCGAGCGGGTGGCCGCGTTGCGGGACGGGCGGGCCGGACGGGGTGACCGGGGAGACGCCGCCGTGCTGGAGCGCGTCGAGCGGCTGTCCCGGCAGTGGCGGGGACTGCTGGGCGTGCGGCCCGACAACGCCGAACCCGATGCCTACGCTCTGGGCGAGCTGATTGCCCTGGCCTACCCCGAGCGGCTGGCCCTGGCCCGTGAGGTGCTGCCCGGCGGCGCGCGGGGCCGCTTCCTGCTGGCGGGCGGTCAGGGCGTGGCGCTGCCCGAGGGAGACGCGCTGGCCGGGGCGCCGGCGCTGGCGGTGGCCCATCTGGACGCCCGCGCCCTGAACCCACAGAACGCCGAGGGCCGAATCTATCTGGCCGCCCCGCTGGCCCTCTCGACCCTGGACGCCCGCGCAGGGTGGGCCGAGGCGGTGCGCTGGGACGCCCGCACCGGCACGCTGCTGGCCCAGCGCGAGCGCCGCGTGGGGGCGCTGATTCTCGAAACCCGCCCGCTGAAAGACCTGCCCGCCGAACTGCGGGTGGCGGCGCTGGCCGGGGCCATCCGCGCCGAGGGCCTGCACCTGCTGACCTTTTCCCGCGAGGCCGAAGCGCTGCGCGCCCGCGTGCAGTCGCTGCGCCACTGGCACCCCGAGGCCGACTGGCCGGACCTTTCCGACGCGGCGCTGCTGGATACCTTGGAAGGCTGGCTCGGCCCGGTTCTGGGCACGGCCCGCACGCGCGACGATCTGGGCCGACTCAACCTGCTGCCCGCCCTGGAGGCGTTGCTGCCCTGGCCGCTGCCGCAGCAGCTTGGGGACCTCGCGCCCACGCACCTGACTGTGCCCACCGGCAACCGCATTCGCCTGGAGTACCGCGCCGACGGTTCGCCGCCGATCCTGGCGGTCAAGTTGCAGGAACTGTTCGGGCTTGAGCAGACGCCTGCCGTGAACGGGGGCCGCACCCCGGTGCTGCTGCATCTGCTGTCGCCGGCCGGGCGGCCCGTGCAGGTCACGCAGGACCTGCGCAGCTTCTGGAACTCGTCGTATTTCGAGGTTCGCAAGGACCTGCGGGGCCGCTACCCGAAGCACCCCTGGCCGGATGACCCCTGGACCCACGCGCCGATGAAGGGAACGAAGCGGCGGGGCGTCTGACGTTCTGGCCCGCCGTCATCTCGGCCGCCTACGCCCCGCTGGGCTGGCGGCGGGCGCGGTTCGTGCTGAGCCTGATTCGTCCTCATCTGCCCGCCGGACCCGTGCTGGACCTGGGCGCGGGCACCGGCCACACGGCGGCGCTGCTGTCAAAAGAGGGCTGGGCCGTGACGATGGCCGACGTGCCCCCACACGCCGGGGCGCTGGGGCAGCGGCTGGTGGCCCGTCCCATCGCCGCGTGGTTGAGCCGGGACTTCGGGGTGCCGCATGTTCTGTACGGCGGCGCGGTTCTGCCCTTCGCGGACCGTTCCTTCGAGAGTGTCCTGCTGGCCTTCGTGCTGCACCACTGCCCCGACCCACAGGCGACCCTGCGCGAGGCGGCGCGGGTGTGCGGCGGGCCGGTGCTGGTGCTGGAGGACGGTGATGACATTCTGCCGGGCCGCCTCGAACGGCTGACGGACGCCCTAGTCAACCTGGAATTCGGTCACCCGCACGCCGAGCGCTCGCGCGCCGGATGGCTGGATCTGTTTGCCGCCTGCGGCCTGGGCGTGCGGCACGAGCACGGCTTCACCTCCCGCTTCGGCGGCCTGCGGCGCAGGCACCGGCTGTACGTTCTGCAATCTCTTGTAATGTGGCCGGGCTGACCACGCTGCCCGCCAGTCCCGGCGCGCTGGTCCGCACTGTTTCCCCCGTGGTCGCGGCGACGTTGCTGCCCGGCCCGCGTCTCGATGTCTTCTTCAAGGATGTGCCATGACTGACAAACGGATCGTTCTCGCCTTCGGGACCCGCCCGGAAGCCACCAAGATGGCCCCGGTGTACGCGGCGTTGGCCGCCCAGCCTGGACTGCAGCCGCTGATCCTGTCCACCGGGCAGCAGCGCCAGATGCTCGACGGCGCGCTGAACGTCTTCGGCCTGACCCCGGACCGTGACCTGAACGTGATGACCGAGCGCCAGACCCTCGCGGACCTGACCGCCCGCATCGTGCCGCAGGCCGGACGCGTGCTGCGCGAGATGGGCGCGGACCTGGTGCTGGTCCACGGCGACACCTCCACGTCGTTCTGTGTGGCCCTGTCGGCCTTTTACGAGGGCATTCCGGTGGGCCACGTGGAGGCGGGGCTGCGCAGCGGTGACCTGCAAGAGCCCTTCCCGGAAGAGGCCAACCGCCGCCTGACCGGCGTGCTGAGCGCGCTGGATTTCTCGCCCACCACGGGCAGCCGGGCCAACCTGCTGCGCGAGGGCAAGCCGGAGGCGGGCATCTTCGTGACCGGCCAGACCGCCGTGGACGCCGTGCGCGAGGTGGCCGGGCGCGTGCCGCTGCGCGCCGCGTGGCAGGCGCGCGTGGACGCCGGTCAGCCGCTGGTGACCGTGACCATGCACCGCCGCGAGAACCAGCCCATGATGCGTGAGATGGCGGGGGCGCTGGCAAACGTGGCGCAGGCGCACCCGGACCACCATTTCATCTACCCGGTGCACCTGTCGCCCGCCGTGCAGGAAGCCGTGCGTCCGGTGCTGCAGGGTCTGCCCAACTTCGAACTGACGGACCCTCTGGACTACAGCGACATGGCCCCGCTGATGGCGGCGTCAAAGCTGCTGGCCACCGACAGCGGCGGCCTGCAGGAGGAGGGCGCGGCGCTGGGCGTGCCGGTGGCGGTCCTGCGCAACGTCACTGAGCGTCCCGAGGGACTGGAAGCAGGCGTGCTGCGGCTGGCCGGCAATGACCCCGCGCAGCTTGAGACGGTCCTGAACGAGCTGCTGGACCGCCCCGCCACCCTGCAGGCCATGCGCGAGGCCCGCAATCCCTACGGCGACGGGCAGGCCTCCGGGCGCATTGCACGTGCCGTCGCTTGGCACTTCGGCCTGGGCGAGCGCCCGGACGACTGGCGCTAGAGCACGGTCCAGCGCATATGATGTGTTGTACGTGAGCGCTTCCCAATCTTCGGTTCCCCCGCTGGCCGTCGTTCTCAATCCCAACGCGGGCGGGGGGCTGGCAACGCGCGAGTGGCCGCGTCTGGAGGCCGAGCTGAAGCGGCGCGGCCAGCCCTTCGAGCTGATCCTGGAGGGCAGCGGCGACGACGCCCTGGCCCGCATCCAGGCGCTGCCGCCCCAGATTGGTGTGCTGGCGGTGGGCGGCGACGGCACAGTGGGCGCGCTGCTGCCCGCGCTGGTGTCGGTTCCACAGCGGCCGGGCCGGCCGCTGGCGGTGGTGCCGCTGGGCACCGGCAACGACTTCGCGGGCATGCTGGGCCTGAAGACCGGCCACTTCGCCGAGGCGCTGGACCGCCTGAGCTTTCAGCCCCGCGACGTGGACGCGTTGGAGGTCCGCATTCTTGAGGGCGACGGCGCGGGCCGCACCCACATTCTGCTGAATGGTCTGGGCCTGGGCTTCGACGCCGCCGTGACCGCCAACATGGCGCATGCCCCAGCCCGCTTTCAGGGCTTTGCCCGTTACGCCTGGGCTGCCGTCGCCACCATCCGTGAGCTGCATCTGTCCGGCGTGCAGATCGCGCTGGACGGCCAATCCTTTTACAGCGGCCCCAGCCCCATCGTCGCCGTGATGAACGGCACCCGCTACGGCGGCGGCTTCCGCATCAGCCCGCAGTCCAGCCCGCGCGATGGCCTGCTGGACGTGGTGGCGGGCGGCCCCATGAACCGCCTGCAACTGGTGGGCCTGATGCTGCGTGTGCTGCGCGGCACCCATCTGGACCAGCCGCAGGTTCACGCCGCGCAGGGCCGCGAGGTCACGGTGCGCTGGGACGCACCCACGCCGCTCCACCTGGACGGTGACCTGCACGGTCAGGTCACTGCGATCCGGGTGAGGGTCCTGGCAGGCGCGGTGAAGTTGTTGAACGGCTAAGAGACGCCCGAGTTTAAAACTCAGTCTATTTGAGCCTCTTCATGGTGCAGTTCGACAAGCCCTCTTTGCTGCCGGTTCTGACGTAATCGCCGTACACGCCCCGCGCCGTCTGGAAAGCGTAGACGCCCTGGACAGTCTGACCGACTTCAACAGGAGCGTTGATCAGGCCGTTGCAGTCTCGTTTCTGGCCGTAAGGAGCTTTGCTCACGTTGATGGAAATGTGAGGTTTGATGTCACCGCCGGCCGAGAACGAGGCCGAAGCGTTATCGATGCCCTGCATTTCCTCGCCAACGTAAAACACCATGCCTCTCTCGTTGGAATGGAGAACGGGGATGGTGACCGTCGAGGGTTTCAGTCCATCCTCCCAGGCCACCTCCCAGACCTGCCCAGGGGCAAAGACCGGATCAACCAGCGCCTGTTCCTGGCTGGCGGTGGGGGCGCAGGCACCGAGCAAAATCATCATGACGGGGGTGAGCAGAGCGAAAGGCAGTTTCATCGGTGCGAGCATAGCCCAGCGCCCCATTTCAGAATTCTGACTCAGGGCCGCATCCGCGTCAGCATGCGCGGAAAGGGAATCGCCTCCCGAATATGGTCCAGGCCGCAGATCCAGGCGATCACGCGCTCCAGGCCCATGCCGTAGCCGGCGTGCGGCACGCTGCCCACCCGCCGCAGGTCCAGATACCAGTCGAAGGCCTCCAGCGGCAGGCCCTGTTCCTCGATGCGCGACTTGAGCAGGTCGTAGTCGTGGATGCGCTCGCTGCCGCCGATGATCTCGCCGTAGCCTTCGGGGGCGATCACGTCGTCGCACAGGGCCACGCGGGGGTCTTCCGGGTCCGGCTGCATGTAAAACGCCTTGATGGCCGCCGGGTACTTCTCGATGATGACGGGGCGGTCAAAGTGGTGGCCCAGAATCGTCTCGTGCGGCGCGCCCAGGTCGTCGCCCCACTCCACCGGCTGAACGTCGTCCTGCACGTTGGGCGGCAGATCTCCCGCCTCGATGTGCTGCCGCACGATCTCCAACGCCTCGGTGTAGGTGATGCGCGGGTAGTTCCCCTCGGCGGCCCCGGCCAGTTTGGCGGTGTCGCGGCCCAGCAGCTCCAGTTCCGGGGCGCACTCGTCCAGCGCGCGGCGCACGATGAAGCTGAGCATGCGCTCTTGCAGGTTCAGGTTCTCGCGGTGGTTGCTGGGGGCCACCTCCGGCTCGATCATCCAGAATTCCAGCAGGTGGCGGCGGGTCTTGCTCTTCTCGGCGCGGAAGGTGGGGCCGGAGGTGTAGACCTTGCCGAAAGCGAACGCGCCCGCCTCCGCGTGCAGTTGCCCGGTCTGCGACAGGTACGCCTTGTCCTCACCGAACAGGTCGATCTCGAACAGTTCGGTGGTGCCCTCGGCGGCGTTGGGCGTGAAGAACGGCGCGTCGAAGCGGATAAAGCCCTCGCCGTGGAAAAAGTCCACGATGGCGCGCTGCACGCTGTCACGCACCCGCATCACGGCCCAGGGGCGGCGGTGCCTCAGCCACAGGTGGCGGTGGTCCATCAGAAACTCGATGCCGTGTTCCTTGGGCGTGATGGCGTACTCGGCGTGGTTCTCCGAAATCGGCGTCAATTCACGCACGCTCAGCTCGACGCCACCGGGCGCGCGCTCGTCGGCTCGCACCTCGCCGGTCACGGTGACGGCCTGCTCCTGGGTCAGCCGCTTGGCGGCCTCGAACACGTTTTCTTCCACGTCGCCCTTGAACACGGTGGCCTGCACGAAGCCGCTGCCGTCGCGCAGTTTCAGGAACTGCAGTTTGCCCTTGCCGCTCTTGTCGGTCAGCCAGGCGTGAACCTGCACGCTCTGCCCGATGTGGTCCTTGAGGTCATGAATGCTGGAGTGGGAAGCCATGCGCGGAATTATGGCAGAGGCGGCGCGTTGTGGTCGGTGCGGCCCGGACTGTCGGTGTGGTTCAGCCGCGCGGGCGGCGGCGGGCCACCACACCGCGGTAGACCTCTTCCAGCGCCCGCGCCCGCACGGGCAGGTCGTACTGGGCAGCGCTGGCCCGCGCGCCCGCCTGCAGCGCGCCCAGCCGGTCCGGGTGCAGCGCGAACAGCAGCCCGTCGGCCAGCGCCTGTGGCGTCGCCTCGCGCACCGTGCCGTTCACGCCCTCCGTGGTCAGGTCCAGCGCGGCGGGGCTGCAGGCGGCCACCAGCGGCGCGCCCGCCGCCAGCGCCTCGATCATGCTCATGGGCAGCACCTCGCTGGTGCTGGCCGTCAGGAAAGCGTCGGCGGCGGCCAGCGCCTCCGGCACGCGGGCGTAGGGCACCGGGCCGGTAAACTTTATGCCCTCGGGCGCGTCCCTGGCTGCCGATATGCGGCTGGGGCCGTCGCCGACCACCAGCAGTCTCAGCTCCGGGCGGCTGGCCCGCGCCTGATCGAAGGCCCGGATCATCACGTCCAGATTCTTCTCGGGGGCCAGCCGGCCCAGGTACATCACCAGCGGCGCGTCCGGGGGCACATTGTGCTCGGCCCGGAACGCGTGCCCGTCGGCGGCCTGAAACGCGGCCAGATCCACCGGATTCGGGAACAGTTCCACATGCCCCCCGTAGCCGTACTCGTGCAGCATCTGGACCATGGCCCGGCCCGGCGCCAGCACCGCGTCTACCCGGCGGGCAAAGGCGCTGACGTGCGGGCGCAGCATGGCGCGGCCCAGGCGCGGGGGCATCGGGGTGTAGTGCAGGTACTCGTCGTACTGGGTGTGCGCCGTGAACACCACCGGCGCGCCCGACAGCCGGGACCATTTCAGCGCCAATCCCCCGGCCAGAAACGGGTGCATGGTGTGCAGCACGTCCAGATCTCGCAGTGGCAGGCGGGCGGTCAGCAGCGGACCGGGGGCCAGCAGCACCGGGTAATCCGCCGGGGCGCCCAGCGCCCGCGCCCCCAGAAACGAGCTGTTCAGGCGGTACACGCCGTTCTCCCGAGCGGGCATCAGCGGGTGGCGCGGGGCGAACACCCGGACCTCGTGGCCGCGCTCGCGCAGGCCGCGCACGAACAGCGCCGTGCTGGTCGCCACGCCGTTGCGGGACGGCAGGTAGGTCGCGGTGATGATTCCGATTCTCACACTGGGCGGCAGTCTAGAGCATGCGGGCCATTGTGAATGGGAAGACCGGCCCGCACGCCGCCGGGCGAAGTCGTCCGCGCCACCTCATTCGGTGTCTGCGGGTGGCCGGGTGGAATATCAGGTCTTGTGGCCCGGTCCAGGGGCAGCCCCGCTATCCTGCGCCGCATGACTGCTTCCGCTTCCTTCTCTGCGCCGCCGCTGATCATTCCCTGCGTGGACATCCAGTCTGGGCGCGCCGTGCGCCTGTACGAGGGCGATCCGGACCGCGAAACCGTGTATTTCGACTCGCCGCTGGCCGCCGCGCGCCACTGGGTCAGCCTGGGGGCCGGGCTGGTGCATCTGGTGGACCTGGACGCCGCCACCGGACGCGGCGAGAACCGCGCGGTGATCGCCCGCATCGTCGCCGAACTGGGCGTGCCGGTGGAGGTGGGCGGTGGCATCCGGGACCGCGCGGGGGCCGAGACGCTGCTGAAGAGCGGTGTGGACCGGGTGGTCCTCGGCACCGCCGCCGTGAAGTCGCCTGAACTGGTGGCCGAACTGATCGCCGCGCACGGCCCCGAGCGGGTGGTCGTCAGTCTGGACGCGCGCGGGCTGGAGGTCGCCACCCACGGCTGGGCGCACGGCAGCGGCCTGCAGGTGGCCGAGCTGACCCCCCGGCTGGCCGAGGCGGGCCTGGAAACCCTGATCTTCACCGACGTGACCCGCGACGGCACCCTGAGGGGCCTGGACCGCGACCTGATGCGGGAAGTGCGGCGGCTGTGGACCAACACCCTGATCGTGGGCGGCGGCGTCGCCAACACGGACGACGTGCGCCTGCTGGCCGAGGAGGGCATCCAGGGGGCCATCGTGGGCCGGGCCATCTACGAGGGCACGCTGGCGTATCCGGTCCGCCTCTAACCGGTCTGCGCTGTCGCCGTCGCGCGCCGGGCCAGCGCCGGGATGGTCAGCCCCTGCACCAGCAGGCTGAAGACCACCACCCCGTAACTCAGGACCAGCAGCATGTTGCGCAACTCGCCGTCCGGCACGTTGAAGGCCAGCGCCAGGGTGACGCCGCCGCGCAGCCCGGACCAGACCATCAGGCGGCGGGTGTACGGCGGAAACGTTTCGTGCCGTTTCAGCAGCGTGATGGGCAGCCACACGCCCAGCGCCCGCGCCCCCAGCGCCAGCGCGATCACGGCGGGCAGCAGCGCCAGCAGCGGCCAGCCCAGGTCCAGACTGAGGATCTCGAAGGCCATCAGCGTGAACAGCGCGGCGTTCAGCAGGTAGTCCACGAAGTTCCAGAAGGTGGCCAGGTGGTCGTGGATGGTATCGAGCCGGTCGTGGTGTTCGGCCTCCCACTGGGCCAGCGTGCCGCCCTGCCGGATCTTGCGGCGCACCAGTTGCAGCAGCGCCACCAGCGTCAGCCCGCCCATGACCGCCGTGACCGGGGCGCTGACCTCCAGCCGCTGCGCCAGCGCGTTGCCCCCCACCACCAGCGCCAGCGCGATCACCAGCCGGGTGTTCTCATCCAGCGCGGTGCGGCGGATGAAGGCGAAGGCCACCCAGCCCAGCGCCGCGCCCAGCGCGAGGCCGCCCAGCATCTCGCGCCCGAACAGCAGCAGCGTGCTCCAGACGGTCACGTCCTGCGTGACGGGCGGCAGCAGGGCCACCAGCACGGTAAAGGCCACCACGCCCACGCCGTCGTTGAACAGCGACTCCCCGGCGATCAGCGATTCCACCTTCTCCGGCACCCGGGCGGCCCGCAGCAGCGGCAGCGCCGCCACCGGGTCGGTGGGCGCGACGATGGCCCCGAACAGCAGCGCCGCCGCCCAAGGCACAGGCAGGCCCACCCACTGCAGCAGGTAGAACAGGCCGGTGCCCAGCGTCAGCAGGGTGGTCAGGGTGGTGAGCAGGGTCACGGCCACCACGCTCAGGCGTTCCTCGAACAGCAGCTTTACGTTGATCTGGATGGCGCTGGCAAAAAGCAGGAACCCCAGCAGCCAGTCGAAGACCAGCGAACCAAAGGGCAGCGAGGTCACGGTGGCCTGGAACTGGTCCGCCAGCGGCACACCCAGCCGGTCCAGTGCGGCCACGCCCCCGGCCAGCAGCAACCCGCCGATCAGGATGCCGATGGTGGGCGGCAGTTTGAAAAAGCGGCTGTTCAGAAAGGACAGCGCGGCCAGCAACACCACGAAGATGCCGAACGTCTCGCTGGAGGACATGGCGTCAAGTATGCCGCGCCCGTCGGCGTGCCTTTTCCTTCATGGTCCGGTGGCGTCCTGCTGCGGCGCATAGGGCCGGGAGGCCGCGCCCCCGGCTGCCCGGCGCCAATGTGAAGCGCTACCGTCCGCCCTTGCCCCCGGTCCAGCCCAGCAGCCGCAGAACGATCACGGCGGGCACGGCCAGCACGGCGCGCACCGCGTTCCACAGGGTGCCGCGTACCGTGGGCAGCAGCCGCCCCTCGGCGCGGGTGGGGGCGTGGGGCAGCACGCGCGGCAGTTTCGCGTTGGCCGTATCCAGCATCTCGCCCAGCCGCCCCGGCAATGACCCGCCCCTCTCCTCCTTCCGGCGGGCAGCCAGTTCCTGCGCGGTGGGCGCGGCGCTGATGTGCGCGCCCTTGCCGACCAGCGCGGCTTTCTTGTCCACGCTGGCCGCTCCGCCCGCGCCGGAGCCGAACTTCTGCGAGTACACCCAGGTGACCTCCGCGCCGAAGAAGAAGACCATGCTGGAAAAGTAGATCCACAGCAGCAGCAGCACCAGCGATCCGGCGGCCCCGAAAGCGCTGCCGGGCGCGGCCTGGCCTAGGTAGATGCCGATGCCGATCTGCCCCAGGGTGAACAGCACCGACGTGATCGCCGAGCCGATCCAGACCTCACGCCACTGCAGCTTGACGTTGGGCAGCACCTTGTACAGCGCGGCGAACACCACCGTCAGGATGCCCGCGCTGACCACGAACGTCGCGACCCGCACGAACAGCGTGCCCAGCCCGATCACCTCGCCCAGATGCTCGGCGATGGCCGACAGGTAGGTGTTGCCGATCAGAAAGGCGATGATGATCACGCCGATCAGCAGCACCAGCCCGAAGGAGACCAGCCGCGATTTGATCACGTTCAGGATGCCGTTGCCGGTGGCCGGTTCCGCGCCCCACAGGGTATTCAGAGCGTCCTGAAGCTGCACGAACAGGCCGGTGGACCCCATGAACAGCGTCACGAAGCCTGCGATGCTCGCCCACAACGTCGACTGTTGCAGGCGGCTGCCGTCGGGCACGATGCCCTTGACGAACTCCACGGCGCTCTGGTTCAGGTTGTCGGCCAGGAATTCGAACAGCCGCTCCTGCACGTTGGCGTTGGCCAGCAGCCCGCTGGCGACCGCCAGCACGAAAAACAGCAGCGGCGCAATGGCAAAGATGGCGTAGTACGCGATGGCGGCGGCCAGCCGCGGAGCCTTGTCCTGACTGAAAGCCAGCGCGGACTCGCGCAGCAGGGTGAACAGGTCGGCGGGCGTGAACCTCATAGGGGGCAGTCTAGCGGGCACCTCCCCCCCCGCCCGGTTGACCTAATCTGAAGGAATGCGCCCCATTCCCGCCGGCTTTATCCAGACCCTGATCCTCACCGTGACCGACGAGATGACCGTCGACTTCGGCGAACTCGGGGCTGTCCACCCGGTCTACGCGACGTACTGGCTGGCCAAACACTTCGAGGAGGCGGGCCGCAAGATCATCCTGCCGTTCCTGGACGACGGCGAGGGCGGCATCGGCTCGCAGGTGGAGGTGATCCACACCGGCCCGGCCCTGCCGGGTATGACCGTGACCGTGACCGCCACCTTCACGGCGCAGGAGGGGCGGCGCATCCACGCAGACATGCGCGCCGTCACCGAACTGGGCGACGAGATCGGCCACGGCAGCACCACCCAGTTCGTGCTGCCGCAAACGCGCATCGACGCCAACTTCGAGGCGCTGCGGGACCGCTGGGCGGCCCACCGGGAGCCTGGGAAGTAGGCGGGAAGGGAGGGCCGTCCGCTGCCCCCATTCCGTGTGGGGCGACAAACCACTTTGACTTCTAAGTATCTTGAGATGGCGTGTGCTCCGGCCCGCTATGCTGGGGGGCGATATGCCCAAATCTCCTCCTGTGTCCCGGTACTATGACGTCAAACGCGATGAACACGGCAAACGGTTTATCGACGTGCAGGTCAGCGGACTGGCCCTGCTGCAAAATCCCCTCCTGAACAAGACCACCGCCTTCACGCCCGAAGAGCGCCGGGACCTGGGGCTGGAGGGGCTGATTCCGCCGCACAACAGCAGCTTCGAGGAGCAGAAGGAGCGCACCTACCGCCGCTACCAGCGCAACGCCAATGACCTGGAAAAGCACGAATACCTGCGCGCCTTGCAGGACCGCAACGAGGTGCTGTTTTTCGGGGTCCTGGAAGACCACCTTGAGGAGATGCTGCCGATCATCTACACCCCCACGGTAGGCGAGGCGGTCAAGTTCTTCTCGAACAACTACCGCTACCCGCGTGGCTTTACCGTCAGCACCCAGGACATCGACCGGGTCGAGGACATGCTGGAGAACGTGCCGGTCAACGACGTGCGGATGATCGTCGCCACCGACAGCAGCGCGATTCTGGGCATCGGGGACCAGGGCTTCGGCGGCATGGCGATTTCAATTGGCAAGCTCTCGCTCTACACCGCAGCCGGTGGCGTCGGCCCCGACAAGACGCTGCCGGTCGAGCTGGACGTGGGCACCAACCGCCAGGACCTGATCGACGATCCGCTGTACCTGGGCGTTCACCACAAGAGATTGACCGGGGCCGCCTACGACGAGTTCCTGGACGCCTTCGTGGAGGCCGTCTCGGCCCGCTACCCCAAGGCGATCATCCAGTGGGAGGACTTCTCGCGCGGCACGGCCTTCCGGGTGCTGGAGCGCTACCGCAAGGTGGTGCCCAGTTTCAATGACGACATCCAGGGCACCGGGGCGATGGCCCTGGCCGGGGTGATGAGTGCCTCGCGCATCAAGGGCGAGCGCCTGTCGCAGCAGGTCTTCGTGATCGTGGGCGCGGGCGCGGCGGGGATCGGCGTCGCCACTGCCATCCGCCAGGGCCTGGAGGCCGACGGCCTGAGTTACGCCGAGGCCAACGCCCGCGTGTACGTGGTGGACCGTCACGGCCTTTTGATGGAAGGCCAGGACGATCTGGAACCGCAGCAGATGAGCTTCGTGCGGCGCAAGGAAGATCTCGTGGGCTGGACCTACGCCGGCGACTACCCCACCCTGCACGGCGTGATCGTCAACGCCGGGGCCACCGCGCTGCTGGGCTTTACCGGCGTGCCGGGGCTGTTCCGGCAGGAAAGCGTGGAGGCCATGCTGGAGCACACGCCGCGCCCGATCATCTTTCCCCTGAGCAACCCCAGCAGCCACGTTGAGGCCCGCCCCGCCGACCTGATCGAGTGGACGAAGGGCGGCGCGATCATGGCCTCCGGCAGCCCCTTCCCGGACGTGGAATACGGGGGCCAGAGCTACCCGGTGGGCCAGGGCAACAACGCCTTTATCTTTCCGGGCCTGGGCTTCGGCGCGGTGGCCGCCCGCGCCCGCGAGATCACCGACAACATGGTGATGGCGTCCGCGAAGACCCTGGCCGAGTTCACCCAGCAGTACGGCGAGCGCGTGTACCCGCCGATCAGCGCCCTGCGCGAGCTGAGCATCCGTGTGGCCGTCAACGTGGCGCGGCAGGCCATCACCGACGGTGTGTGCGCCGAGCGCCGCATCCGCACCATGACCGACGAGCAACTGGAAGCGGTCATACGGGACCGTGCGTGGCTTCCCCAGTACCTGCCGCTGCGCAAGGTGGGTAGCACCACTTAGCCCAAGCTCGGACCTCGATCCAATCGTTAATCGCTGCCCCGCCACCCTCCAGATTGCTTGGAGGGTGGCGGGGCAGCAGTGTGCATGCCTGGAGTCTTTAATTTGCCGTACGTTACGCCGGTTGATGGCATTGGGATGGGCTCTGCGGACTGTGAGAGTCGGGGGTCCCTGGCACCGCTGGAGCTGGCAGTCCCCTCCCGCGCTGAAACTCTGTTTGGCCGTTGAAGGTGCTAGAGGTGGAAAGTGCGGGTGTCGTCGGCCCGGACGACGTACCCGGCCGCCTCCCCACTTGGCATGCGTTAGCCTGTCCAGGCCGATTATCCGGGCGTCGGTCAGCGTTGCCAGATCACGCGGCCTGAATGCCTGAAAGACCGTCTGTTTCAGGACCTCGACAAGGAGAATCCCATGACCCACCCATCCCCCACTCCCCTGCAAGACCGCGACGTGGTGATCGTCAGCGCCGTCCGCACCCCGATTGGCGCCATTCGAGGCGCCCTGTCCACCGTGAGGCCCGATGATCTGGCCGCCCACATCATCAAGGCCGCCGTCGAGCGCAGCGGCGTGAATCCCGAACTGATCGAGGAAGTGATTCTCGGCTGCGCCAATCAGGCCGGCGAGGACAACCGCAACGTGGCGCGCATGGCCGCGCTGCTGGCCGGGCTGCCAGACACGGTGGCGGGCCTGACGGTCAACCGCCTGTGTGCCTCGGGCCTCAGCGCCATCAACACGGCGGCCCGCGCCATTCGCAACGGCGACGGTGACGTGTACGTGGCCGGTGGCGTGGAGAGCATGACCCGCGCCCCACTGGTGATGCCCAAGGGGGCCGGAGCGTTCCAGAACGGCAACGTCACCGCCTACGACACCACGCTGGGCTGGCGTTTCCCGAACCCTGCCATGGCCGAGCTGTTCCCGCTGGAAGCGATGGGCGAGACCGCCGAAAACATCGTGGAACGCAGCCGCGAAGGCGCTTACGCGGGCGGTGAGATCACCCGCGCCGATCAGGACGCCTTCGCGCTGGAATCGCAGCGTCGCACGGTGGCCGCCCTGAACGCCGGCCGCTTTAAAGACGAGATCGTGCCTGTCGAGGTCAAGGGCCGCAAGGGCGTGACCGTGTTCGACACCGACGAGCACCCCCGCTACGCACGGGAGGGCGAGACCTTCACGCTGGACACCTCGGCCGACAAACTCGCCGGGCTGAAGCCCGCCTTCCGCAAGGGCGGCAGCGTGACGGCGGGCAATGCCTCGGGCCTGAACGACGGCGCGGCGGCGCTGGTCCTGATGAGCGCAGGCAAGGCGCGGGAACTGGGTCTGGAGGTGCTGGCCCGCTGGGTGGGCGGCGCGGCAGCCGGCGTGGAACCGCGCGTGATGGGCCTGGGGCCGATTCCGGCGACGCACAAGGTACTGGAGCGGACAGGTCTGAACACCGGTGACCTCGATCTGATCGAACTCAACGAGGCCTTCGCCGCCCAGGGCCTGGCCGTGATCCGCGAGCTTGGCCTGGACCCCGAAAAGGTCAACGTCAACGGCGGCGCGATTGCGCTGGGGCACCCGCTGGGCATGTCTGGGGCGCGGCTGATCGTGGCGCTGACCCACGAACTGCGGCGGCGCGGCGGACGCTACGGGCTGGCCACCCTGTGCGTGGGCGTCGGGCAGGGCGAGGCGGCCATCATCGAGCGGGTGCAGGCGTGAAAACGGTGCCCATCATCTCCGCTGACGAGGCCGCCGCGCTGATCAAGTCAGGCGACACCCTGCTGGTGGGCGGCTTCGGCATGACCGGCAACCCGGTGCATCTGGTGCACGCGCTGGCCGAAACGCAGACCCGTGAGCTGACCTTCGTGGGCAACAACGTCGGTGAGGCGGGCCTGAGCGGGGGCCGATTACTGCGAAACGGGCAGCTGAAAAAGGCCATCGGCTCGTTCTTCACCAGCAACCGCGAGGCGGTGGCGGCGGCGCAGGAGGGCGCGCTGGACGTGCAGCTGATCCCGCAGGGCACGCTGGCCGAGGCGCTGCGGGCCGGCGGCGCGGGCATCGGCGGCTTCTATACGCCCACCGCCGCCGGAACCGTGATCGCCGGGAGCGCGGACGTGCGCGTGTTGAACGGTCAGGAGATGGTCTTCGTTCCGGCGCTGCGCGGTGACGTGGCCTTGATCCGCGCGTGGCGGGCCGACACGGCGGGCAACCTGCAATACCGACTGACCGAGCAGAACTTCAACCCCGCGATGGCGACGGCGGCGACGCTGGTCATCGCAGAAGTCGAAGAGATCGTGGAGGTGGGCGAGATTGCGCCCGAACACGTCCATACCCCCGGCCTATACGTGGATTATCTGGTGCAGGCCACCCTGACCCTGGCGGATCTGGGCAGCAGCGCCGATGTGAAGGGCGGAGCCAAACGCGTGGACGAGGCCCGCATGAACATGGCCCGCCGCGCCCTGCAGGAGCTGAGTCCTGGCGACGTGGTGAATCTGGGCATCGGCATCCCGACGCTGGTGGCGGACCTGATCACGCCCGAAATGAACATCAACCTGCACACCGAGAACGGCATGCTGGGCGTCGGCCCTGCGCCGGAGGGCGGCGGCGCGATGGACTTCCCCGTGAATGCGGGCAAGATTCCGGTCACTGCCCTGCCGGGAGCGAGCTATTTCGACTCTGCGGCGTCCTTCGGCATGATCCGGGGCGGCCACGTGGACGTGGCAGTCATGGGCGGCTTGCAAGTGGACGCGGCGGGCAATCTGGCCAACTGGGCGGTGCCGGGCAAGCCCCTGCTGGGCGTGGGCGGTGCGATGGACCTGGCCAGCGGCGCCAGACGGTTGATCGTGACCATGACCCATACGGACCCGGACGGCACCCCAAAGATCGTTGAGGAGTGCACGCTGCCGCTGACCGCGCGAGGTGCGGTGGACATGATCATTACCAATCAGGCGGTCTTTGAGTTTGTGGATGAACAGCTCACCCTGACCGGATTGATGCCCGGTGCATCCCTTCAAGACGTTCGCCGGAGCACGGAAGCCCACTTTGCAGAACGCCTGACAGAGCAGACCGTCGTTGAAATCTGATAGATCGAACAAAAAATTCACGAGCAAGTATATCGTGAATACTTTCACTAATAGAGCGCAAAAGAGAGGCGGGCTGGAGACCCACCTTCACTCTTCGCTCTGATCTGAGGCTCAGGCCTGGGGCTGCTGCAACTGCGGGCCGGGAACGAAGCCTTCCAGCGTGGCGTAATCGTCCTGGAAGTGCATCAGGACGCCGCCAAACAGCGTGTCGAAGGTTTCCTGGGGCATTTCGGCCAGGGTGGGGTAGAAGCCCACGTATTCCAGCCACACGTTGCCGTCGGCGTCAATGCTGCGGGCAAAGGCGCGCTCGCGGTTGCGGTCGTTGAGCATGTTGACCACTTCGTCGCGGCGATCCGTGTAGGTCTTCTGGGTCACGCAGGTGACTTCCAGGCGCGAGGTGTTGTTGGGGCCGTCATTGACGCTGACCAGCACGGCGGCGTCGCCCATCTCGAAGCGCCAGCCCATGCGGATGAAGCGCTGGCCGTTGTTCTCTTCCATATCGAGCTGGACTTCCTTTTCCTTCAGGTACTTCGCCAGCGTATCCAGGGTCAGCAGTGCCGTTTCCATCGTCATTAAAACCATCTCCTTGAGGGGGTGAAGCTCAACTCTACTTACGGTGTGGTTGAAACCCGAACGATTCTAACACCTGCCGTCCACCGAGGAACTTGAACCGGGGGCAAGGTGAGGGGGGTGGGCCTTCAGGGTCTGGACAGAATCCTCAGGGTCACCGGAGCCACGCCCTGGGCCAGGATGCCCAGCGACGCGGCGGCGGACCGCGACAGGTCGATGATCCGCCGCGAATTGCCGAACGGTCCCCGGTCATTGACCATCACGTCCACGCTGCGGCCCGTGCCGCTGTGCGTGACGCGGACCCAGGTGCCGAACGGCAGGCTGCGGTGCGCGGCGGTCATGACCGTGCCCTGCGCGGCCCGCCCGCCGTAGAACACCGCCGAGCCGCTCTGGAAGACGGCCGACGACGCACCGGCTGCGCCAAGGCTCATGTTGCCCACGGGGAAGAGGAGCAGCGCAAGAGCCAGCGCCGCCCGCTTCAAACCGGCTCCTTGGGGGCGTGGCTCAGCACCTCGTACCCGTCCTCGGTGACCAGCAGCAGATCCTCGATCCGCACGCCGCCCACGTCTGGCAGGTACGCCCCCGGCTCGATGGTGATGACCATGCCTGCCTGCAGCACGTCCTCGCTGGTGCCGCGCAGCCCTGGCCCCTCGTGAACCTCCAGGCCGACGCCGTGGCCCAGCGAGTGCGCGAAGGCCTCGCCCAGCCCGTGCCCAGTCAGGATGTCACGCGCCATCTTGTCCAGATCAGCGGCGCGCACGCCCGGTTTGACCGCCTTCACGGCCGCTTCCTCGGCTTCCAGCACCGCGTTGTACACCCGCCGCATCTCGTCCGAGGGCTGGCCCACCGCCACCGTGCGGGTCATGTCGCTGTTGTACCCGTTCAGGCGCGCGCCCATATCCACGGTGACCAGTTCGCCGTCCTGGATGACGCGTTCCGAGGCGTGGCCGTGCGGCATGGCTCCGCGCGGCCCGCTCGCCACGATCACGTCGAAGGCGTTCGTGGCCCCGGCCTTTCGCAGCCGCATCTCGATCTCCAGCGCGATGTCCAGTTCCCGCGCCCCGGCAACGATCAGGGGCCTCACGTCGTTGAACACCCGATCCGCCAGAGCCTGCGCGGCCCGGATCGCCCCAATCTCATCGGGGGTCTTGAGCTGCCGCAGCCCCTGAATCACGCCGCGCAGAGGCACCAGTTCGGCCTCCGGCCAGTGTGTCTTCAGGTCTTCCAGGCCCGCCACGGTCAGGTTGTCGGCCTCGAAGCCCACCCGCTTGCCCTTCAGATCACCGGAGGCGTGCTGGAAGGTTTCCGGCGGACGGGCGATGTGCTGCGGCACCCGCGATTCCTCACGGGCCTGGACGGTGTAACGGGCGTCGGTGTACAGGGTGGCGGCGTCCGGCGTCACCAGCACCTTGCCGTCCTCGGGGGACGTGAAGCCGGTCAGCGCCCGCACATTGGCAGGGTGACTGACCCACAGGGCGTCCACGCCCGCGTCGTTCATTGCGGCTCTCAACTGTTGCAGTTGGCTCATAACCAGGGACGCTAACATCTTGCCCGCCGCCTGTTCGTGCCTCTGCTCCCACCCTGTCCCCGTTCAGGAGACACCCCTGCAGTTAAGGATTTGCCCCTGAAACGCCGCGCAATCTGACGGGACGCTTATACTCCTCTATCGGGACAACACGAGATTCGCACACCGGGCCACCCCAGGCCCCATCCCCAAGGAGGGACACTGTGAAGCTTCACGAATATCAGGGCAAGGAAATTCTGCGCCAGTTCGGCGTCAATGTGCAGGAAGGCCGCACCGCGACCACCCCCGACGAGGTGCGTCAGATCGCGCGCGATTACGGCGACGCCGTGGTCGTCAAGGCCCAGGTGCACGTCGGCGGGCGCGGCAAGGCGGGCGGCGTCAAGTTCAGCCCCACCCCCGACAAGGCCTACGAGAACGGCGAGAAGATCCTGGGCATGGACATCAAGGGCCTGACCGTCAACAAGGTGCTGGTCACGAAAGCCGTGGACATCGACGCGGGCACCGAGTACTACATCGGCATGATCGTGGACCGCAACGTCCAGAGCTTCACCCTGATGGCCTCCGCCGAGGGCGGCGTGGACATCGAGGAAGTGGCCGCCGAGACCCCCGAGAAGATCGTGCACTACCGCGTCGATCCGATCACGGGCCTACGCCCCTACGAGGCCCGTGCGGTGGCCATCCAGGCCGGCTTCAAGGGCAACCTGAACAAGATTGCCGACATGATGGTCAAGCTCAGCCAGGCCGCGCTGGAGCGCGACGCCGTACTGGTGGAGATCAACCCGCTGTTCGTGGACGCCTCGGGCACCCCGCTGGCGCTGGACACCAAGTTCGAGATTGACGACAACGCCATGTACCGCCACAAGGATCTGGCCGACTGGCGCGAGCTGGAAGCCGAGCACCCCCTGGAAATCGAGGCCAGCAAGTACGGCTTCGCCTACGTCAAGCTCGACGACGGCAACGTGGGCGTGCTGGGCAACGGCGCAGGCATCGTGATGACCTCGCTGGACGTGGTCAACCGCGCCGGGGCCAAGCCCGCCAACTTCCTGGACATCGGCGGTGGGGCCAAGGCCGAGATCGTTTACAACGCGGTCAAGCTGGTCAGCAAGGACACCGACGTCAAGGCCATCTTCATCAACATCTTCGGCGGCATCACCCGCGCCGATGAAGTCGCCAAGGGCGTGATTCAGGCGTTGCAGGACGGCATCCTGACCAAGCCCGTCCGTATGCGTATCGCCGGCACGGCGGAAGAGGAAGCCAAGGCGCTGCTGGCGGAAGTCAACAGCCCCCTGATCCAGATGTACCCCAACATGTTCGACGCCGCCGCCGAAGCGGCCAAAGAAGCCAACGCAGGGGAGGCGAATAAGTAAATGGGCATTCTCGTAGGCAAAGACAGCAAGGTGATCGTCCAGGGCATGACCGGACGTGAAGGCGCGAGCCACAGCCGCGCCATGAAGGACTTCGGCACCCAGGTCGTCGCGGGCGTGACCCCCGGCAAGGGCGGCACCGACTTCGAGGGCTGGCCGGTGTACAACTCGGTGGCCGAGGCCAAGGAAGCAACGGGCGCCAATGTGTCCATCATCTTCGTGCCGCCCGCCGGGGCCGCCGACGCCGTGCTGGAAGCGGCCCACGCCGGCATGCCCCTGATCGTGCTGATCACCGAGGGCGTGCCCACGGTGGACATGATGAAGGCCGTGCAGGAAGTCAAGGCGCTGGATGCCCAGAGCCGCGAAAACGGCGGCGAGGGTGTGCGCCTGATCGGCGGCAACTGCCCCGGTCTGGTGACCAACGGGGAAGCCAAGGTGGGCATCATGCCCAACAAGATCTACACCCAGCCCGGCCGCATCGGCCTGATCAGCCGCAGCGGCACGCTGACCTACGAGGCGGCCAAGCTGCTGAACGACGCCGGCATGGGCACCTCCACCACCGTGGGCATCGGCGGCGATCCCGTGATCGGCACCACCTTCGCCGACGTGCTGCCCATGTTCGAGGCCGACGACGGCACCGACGCCATCGTGGTCATCGGTGAAATCGGCGGCGCGGACGAGGAAGCGGCGGCCGAGTACATCAAGAACAACATGAAGAAGCCTGTCGTGGCTTTCATCAGCGGACGTAGCGCCCCGGCCGGCAAGCGCATGGGCCACGCCGGCGCCATCATCATGGGCAACGTCGGCACCCCCGAGAGCAAGCTGGCCGCCTTCAAGGACGCCAATGTGCCGGTGGCCGACACCATGCCCGAGATCATCGATCTGGTCAAGGCGGCGCTGAACAAGTAATACGGATTCCGTTTGTTTCGTGTAGACATCGGGACAGCTCCGATCTCTACACTCCACGTCCGGAACCCGTTTTCCTCATTCTCGCTTCGCTCGGATTTCCAGGTGTTTTCAACACCTTTCAATCGGAGTCCGTATAATTCAACTTTTTTGACGAGAGACTGCCCTTCGTTGGCAGTCTCTTTTCTGTGCTACCTGACGCTCAACCTCCGAACTGCTTCGTGGCTGCGTTCACCTGCGTCCTCATGCAATCAGGAGTTGGGCGGCGACTTCCTGTTCCTGATTTTTAATCTCGCGGGAGGCCGGCAGAGAAGAATCGGCTATCGCCGCCAAGTGCGGGGTGAGCGCGGTGTCGTCGTCTGCAGCCATTCCTGCGTGAGACTGGTTTCCTCCCGAAGCCTACTGGCCCGGCGGCTGATTCTGGATCCTCCAAATGGAGGCGTCACGTCCGGATCAGCCGCCGGGCGTACACTCCTGCTATGAATGCTCGCCTCCTGATTCCCCTGGCGCTGGGTCTGCTGGCGGCCCCGGCGTCGGCCCTGACCGTCAGAGGCGTGGTGCAGGGCAGTGTGGCTCCGGAGTCGCGGATCGGCGGTTTCGCGGTGACGCCCTTCGGGCAGCCGGTGCAGGAATTGGTCAGTGCGGCGGTGGACGCGGGCCGGTTTCAACTCGACCTACCCGACACTGCGCCCCCCACACGCGCCCAGGCGGTGCTGACATCACAGAACGTGTCCTGGCCCGGCGTGATCGATCCAGTCCAAGTCAGCGCCGCCGTGCAGGCAGGGGAGCTGAAATTCTTCGTCTACCGTGATCAGAACGGCAACGCCCGCCACGACGACAATGAGGCCCTGCGCGAAGTTGCGCCAATGGTTGCGAAGACTACTCTTTTTATCCCCTGGGTTAGCGCGGATGTGACGGTGACGGCCAATAAAGGATATCAGGCGACTCTGAAAAGGGGCTGGAACGCCTTTTTGGTGGATGTCGGACGAACGGTCACCGTCCAACAGGCCTCGGACACGGTCATGGTCACAGTCTCTATTCAAAAATAGATGGGAATACAAAATTCACGAATAGGTTTATCGTGAATATATTCACGAGTCGTCTTGGCTGTCCGAAGAATGCGGACTTGAGGCGCTATGCTGCCGGCTGTGTCCAGCGGTGTCTACGAGCGGTCAGGGGTCAGGATGCATTATCGCGTCCTGGGAGAGGGGCCGCCGATGGTGCTGGTTCACGGCCTGAGTGGGTCCTCACGCTGGTGGCGCCGAAACCTCCGGGCGCTGACACGGCGTCACCGGGTGTATGCCCTCGACCTGTCGGGCTACGGTGCGGCCCGCCGCCAGCGCGCCCTGTCCGTGCGTGAGAGTGCGGCCCTGATCGCCGACTGGTTAGAGGCCGAGAATCTGCAGGACATCACCCTGATCGGCCACTCGATGGGCGGTCACATCTGCATCCGGGTGGCGGCGGGTCATCCACAGCGCATCGAGAACCTGGTGCTGGTGTGTGCCAGTGGGCTGCTGAAAGCCAGCGCCTACCGCACTGCCCTGAACCTGCCGCGTGCGCTGGTCACCGGGCGCAAGCGCTTTGTGCCGCGCATCCTCACCGACGCGCTGCTGGCCGGACCGCTGAACCTGTGGCGCAACGCCAGCGACCTGCTCAAGGACAGTGTGCAGGATTGCCTGCCCATGATCACTTCCAGAACGCTGGTGGTGTGGGGCGAGCGCGACGCGCTGGTGCCGTTGCCGCTGGGCGAGTTGCTGGCCCGTTCGATTGCGGGGGCACAGCTGGCGGTGATTCCCCACGCCGGGCACGTGGTCATGGTGGACGCGCCGGACGAGTTCAATGCTGCCGTGCTGACGTTCGTCGATGGGCCGCAGGGCGCCGGATGACTGCTGGACGTGCCCTGTATCTGGAGGTGAACGGACTGTCGACCCACGCCTGGGTGCGGGGAAGTGGGCCACCGCTGGTGATCGTGCCGGGGCTGGGCTGTGCCTCCTGGATGTACGTGCGTGTATCACGCGAGTTGGCCCGTCGCCGAACCGTCTACGTGTATGACCCGCCTGGCCACGGATACAGTCAGGGCCTGCCGCATCTGCCGGACTGCATCGAGCAGCTGACCGATCACCTGGCCGCCTGGCTGGACGTGGCGGGCCTGAAGGGGGCGCCCATCTTCGGACACTCGCTGGGTGGCGAAGTGGCCTTCGATCTGGCGGCGCGTTACCCGCAGCACGCCGGTGCTCTTATTGCCTGCGCTCCCACGGGCATTCCTGAGAACCCCAGTGTCTTTGCCCAGCTGGTCCGTCTGCTACTGGACCTGCCACGCGAGCGTCTGGGCCTCCTGGTGCCGGGCCTGCGGGCCTACGCCCACTGTGGCGTGCGCCGGATGCTCAAGCTGGCCCATGACCAGGACCACCATGACACCGGGCGTCTGCTGCCGAAGATCAAGGTGCCAACGCTGCTGGTCGACGGGACCTCCGATCCAGTCATCCGGTTGTGGACCCTCGAAGCCATCCGCAACGCCATCCCCGCTGCCTATGTCTGTCAAATCGAAGGCGGCACCCACGCCTTGCCCGACGTGTTTCCACGGGCGGTGGCCCGGTACACGCTCGACTTTCTCGGCGCCGTCAAGCATTAGTGCATAAAACTTTCACGATCTAAATTCATCGTGAAACCATTCACTAGCAGATCATTTGAAGAGGAGGCTCTTTGCCCCCTCAGTTCTATTCTGCCTTTATGGCCAGCCCCACCTCGTCCAACTGCGCCTCCGAAACAGGGGAGGGCGCCTGCGCCATCAGATCCGCGCCGCGGTTGTTCTTGGGAAAGGCGATCACCTCGCGGATGCTGCTCGCCCCGGACATCACCATGATCAGCCGGTCAAAGCCCCAGGCGATGCCGCCGTGCGGGGGCGTGCCGGACTCCAGGGCGTCCAGAAAGAAGCCGAACTGCCGCCGCGCCTCCTCGGGGGAAAAGCCGATGGCCGCGAACATCTGTTCCTGCACCGCCGGATCGTGAATCCGGATGCTGCCGCCGCCGATCTCGAACCCATTGAGCACCAGATCGTAAGCCTGGGCGCGAATCTCACCCTGCCGTTCAGTGCCGAACAAGGCCACGTCGTCCGGGTGAGGAGCCGTGAAGGGATGATGCATGTAGGTCCACGTGGCGCTGTCCTCATCGTATTCCAGCTGGGGAAAATCGGTGACCCACGACACGTGGAACTGCGGGCCGGCCTGGGCCAGAGCGAACAGGTCGCGCAGACCCAGGCGTACAGCCCCCAGCGCAGTGACCGCCCGCTTCCACTCGCCCGCCGCAAACAGCAGGGTGCCGCCCTCCTGCACGCCCGTGCTTTCAAGGAGGGCCGCCGTTTGATCGGTCAGAAATTTGCTGACGCCGCCTGTGAAGCCGTCACCGTTGCGTTTGGCCCACGCCAGCCCCCTGGCGCCGTTCTGCTTGGCCACCCGCTCCAGCTCGTCGATCTGCTTGCGGGTCAGCTCCGGGGCGGCCAGCACCTTGACCGTTTCTGCGCTGGCGAAAGCGGCAAATTCACCGCCCGCGAACAGCCTGGTGACATCCGCAAACTCCAGGCCGAAACGGAGATCAGGCTTGTCCGAGCCGGAGCGGTCCATCGCGTCGCGGTAACTCAGGCGTGGGAAGGGAAGAGGCAGGTCCACATCCAGCACGGTCTTGAAGACGTGCGCGAGGAGCCGCTCCTGCAGGTCCAGCACGTCTTCCTGCTCCACAAAGGACATTTCCATGTCGAGCTGTGTGAAATCCGGCTGACGGTCGGCGCGCAGGTCCTCGTCGCGGAAACAGCGGGCCAGCTGGTAGTAACGGTCAAATCCGGCGATCATCAGCAGTTGCTTGAACAGCTGCGGACTCTGCGGCAGGGCGTAGAACTCGCCGGGGTTCTGGCGGCTGGGCACCAGGAAATCCCGTGCGCCCTCCGGCGTGGACCGGGTGAGCATCGGCGTTTCCACCGCCACGAAGCCCTCGGCGTCCAGAAAGGCCGTGACCGCCGCCGTCGCCCGGCTGCGCAGCATCAACGCGCGCTGCATCTCCGGGCGGCGCAGGTCCAGATAACGGTACTTGAGGCGGATGTCCTCGGCCACCTCGGCCCCTTTTTCCAGCTCGAAGGGCGGCGTTTTGGCGGCATTCAGCACCCGCACGCGCGAGGCGATCACCTCGTAATCGGCGGCGCCGCCCTTGCGCTGGCTCTCGGGGCGCAGTTGATAGGTGCCCTCGATCTCGGCCACGTACTCGGCACGCAGGCGATCCGCCTCGGCGAAGGCGGGGGCGTCCGGCTCCACCTGCACCTGAATCAGCCCGCTGCGGTCACGCAGTTCCAGGAAGATCAGGCCGCCCAGATCGCGGCGGCGGTTCACCCAGCCCTGCAGGGTCACGGTTTGCCCGGCGTGGGTGGGGGAGAGGTGGCCGATCATGGCGGTGCGTTTCATGGGGACTCCTGTGGAGAGGGGGGCGTGAGGGAAGAAGCTTCGAGGAAGGCCGCCAGTTCGGAAACCCCGATCACGCGCTGCTCGCCGCTGTGCAGGTTCTTGAGGCTGAGCGTGCCGTTCTCGACCTCCTGGGACCCCAGCAGCGCGATCCAGCGCACGCCCCGGCGTTCGGCGTCCTTGAAGGCGCCGCCCGGTTTCATGGCGCGGTAGGCGAACTCGGCGCGGGCCACGGCGCGGGCCGCAAACGCAAGCCTCGCCGCGTGGGGCACGTTCTCCTCATCCAGCGCGACGACATAGAGCAGCGGTCCTTCACCCTGCGGCAACGTGACCCCTTCGGCGTCCAGCGCCAGCAGCAGCCGCTCGACGCCGAAGGCCCAGCCGATGCCCGGCGTGGGTGGCCCGCCCAGAATCTCGGCCAGCCCGTCGTAGCGTCCGCCCCCGCCCAGCGCGGATTTCGCGCCCACGCCCTCATGGTGCAGTTCCCAGGCGGTGCGTCGGTAGTAGTCCAGTCCGCGCACGATGCTGGGATCCAGGGTATACGGCACGCCCCAGGCTTGCAGGTACCCCTGAACCGCTTCGAAGTGCGCCCGCGCCTCGTCACCCAGGAAATCGAGCATGGGCTTCACGGCCAACTCGGCGAGCAACTGCTGGTCGCCCTCGCTCTTGCTGTCGAGAATTCGCATGGGGTTGCGGGTCAGGCGGTCTTTGGAGTCGTCCGAGAGGCGGTCTGCGTGCGAGGTAAACAGCCCGCGCAGGTAGACGTTGTAGGCCTCCCGATCCGCCGGGTCGCCGATGCTGCCCAGCTTGACGCGCACTTCCTTCAGGCCCAGTTCGCGCACCACGTCCACCATCAGGGCAATCGCCTCGGCGTCCACCAGGGGATCGCTGCTGCCCAGCACCTCGTAATCCACCTGATGAAACTGGCGGTAGCGGCCCTTCTGCACATTCTCGGCACGGAAGATCGGCCCACTGGTCCACAGCTTCAGCGGCGCGGGCAACTGCTTGAGGCCGTTCTGAAGGTACGCCCGCACGATGGCTGCCGTGCCCTCCGGCCGCAAGATGAAGCCGCCGTGATCCCCGAAGTAATACACGGTGAACATCTCCTTGCGGACGATGTCGGTGCTGTCGCCCACGCCGCGTTTGACGAGTTCGGCCTCCTCGAAGATCGGGGTTTCGATGCGCTGCGCCCCGGCGCGCTCCAGCACGTGCCGGGCCTTTTCGGTGAGCCAGGCATGCGCGCCTGCGCTGATCAGCGGTGAGAGTTTGGGACTGCCCGGTGGCAGCAGATCGTTGGTCCCCTTGGGGCGGGTAATCGCCATAACAGAGGGGAGTCTACGGGTCCGGGGGTCCGGGGGTCAAAGACGCAACAGGGAAGAGGCCGCCTCCCCCATTTCTGGAAGGGCGGCCCCAGGCAAGCAGGACTACTGGCGGACGCTGTAGGGCAGCCCGGTGGACTGCTTGCCCGCGACTTCCACGAACAGCCAGCTGCCGCCGACGGGCGCGTCGCTGGGAATGGTCAGGACGATCTGGCTGTCGGTCCAGGACTGAATGGCCGAGGTCGGGAAGACATAGCCCCCTTTGCCGGATTCGTCGGCCCCCAGGCGAACCTGTCCGGTGGTGGGGCCGCCGAGGTAGCGGCCCTGGATGGTCACCGACTCGCCGCGCGGAGCGGCTTCGGAAACCTTGATCAGCACCGGAGTCACCGTCACGAAGCGGTCTGTGGATTGAGAAGGCGCGCAGGACGCGAGCGCCCCAACCATGAGTGAAGAAGCAACCAAGAAACGCAGCATAGCAACAGCCTCCGAATTCACAGTCTAATGAACGTTCTGATGACAGGTCAAACCTCCCCCCCCGGCCCCCCCAGCACCCCACGCGTTCTGGTCGTCTTCAACCCCAAGAGCGGCAAGGGCGACAGCGATCTGCCGGAATTCGTGCGCCTGCTGCGGGCCGGCGGGGCCGAGGTGGTGCAGCGCGAACTGAGCCGCGACACGCCGCTGGAAGAACAGGTCAGTGACCTGGGGGCCTTCGACAGCCTGGTCGCGGCGGGCGGTGACGGCACGGTCAGCAGCCTGGCCTACGCCATCCGCGACTCGGGCGTGCCGCTGCTGGCCTTTCCCGCCGGCACCGCCAACCTGATCGCGCAGAATCTGGACCTGCCCACCACGGCGCCGGAACTGGCTGCCCTGGTGCTGGCCGGACACACCATCACCGTCGATCTGGGAGAGATTGAGGTGAGGGGCCAGAAGAACGGGTTTGCCATGCTGGCCGGTGCGGGGGCGGACGCCGCCATGATCCGGGACAGCGAGGAACTCAAGGAGCAGTTCGGCGTGATGGCCTACGTCCTGAGCGCGATGAAGCAGCTCAACCCGAAGAAGACGACCTTTACGCTGACCCTCGACGGCGAGACGCGTGAGTTCGAGGGCATCGGCGTGATGGCGGCCAACTTCGGCATGGCCAATTACCGCATGCCGATCACCACCGACATCGATCCCGCCGACGGTCAGTTCACGGTGGTGCTGCTCAAGGCCGGCAATCTGCTGCGCCTGATTCCCAACCTGATCGACTCGGTGCGCGCCAAGCTGAACCTGGGCGATCCGCTGTTCAGTGGCAACCTGGAAACCGTCTACGCCCGCGAGGTCACCGTGGACGCGGCGGACGCCTTTCCCCTGCAATACGACGGCGAGCTGATGGTGGAAACGACGCCGTTCACCGCCCGCATCCTGCCTGGAGCGGCCCGGTTTATTACGGCGGCCCGGGAGGAGGAGGTCGAGACGTAAAGCTTTACTGAAAGTCCTCGACCACAGATTCCAAGTCGTCTTCAGGCAACTCGACATATCGCCGGGTGGTATCTACCTGTTCATGTCCCAGGAAGCTGGCGACACGAGTGAAATCTTTAACGACTGCGTAAAGTTTCGTCCCAGCATATTTGCGCCCGGCATGAAATCCCCTGAAATCATGCTCCCGCCCGCATTTCAGCGCCAGCTTTTGCAATCGTTCATAGGCACTCGAATACGCCTGAAGAGTGAGGAGACGCCCAGTTCCTGTCGTTTCGGCCTGCAAATTACCCAGAGCCTCCCGCAGACGCGCACTCAACGGCACCACCCGAGCCTTATCACCCTTCCCGTGGGCTACGAGCAGCCGTTTTCGGTGCAGATCAACATGAGACCAATCAACAGCCAGAGCTTCCGCAATTCTCAAGCCTGCGTGGGTGAGCAGCAGCAGCAACACCTGTTCCTGAGCATCCGCCTCGGCCAGCATCGCCTGCACGAAGTCGGCGCGGTACGGTGGATTTTTAACCACTCCGCGCGTGGCATCCCTGGGGCGTTTGACGTCTGTAAAAGGATCCGAGTCCGTTGCGCCAGCCCAGCGCAAAGCCCGGTACAACGCGCTGGCCGCCGCGATCCGCGCCTGCACCGTTGCTGGCTTCAGCCCCAGTGACATCAGAGACGCCACATATAGACCCGGTTGACGCTGCCCAGGATGCAACAGGTTCCAGGCATTGTTCGTTGCGTGCTCAACGAGCACCTCGGAGCCTTTTTTGTAGGCACGCAAGGTATGGGGACTGAGTCGCACGCCCGCACTGGTTTCGCTGATCAGTGACGCGAGCGTCAGCTCCCAGAGCAACGCGGCGTCCTTATCCCGGGCTGCCGTGACCGCCTTGACCCGCAGGGCTTCGTCACTGAGTCCGGCAAGCGCACGGGCATGGGCCAAACGATCACCAAGGTAACGTTCCAGGGTTTCCGACATTTGCGCCGATGATAACATTCATTATCAACGTTGCCCAGCAACAATCAGGAGATACAGGTATGAGTACAACTTCCCCGCGCATCTGCCCCAGTGGAATCATTCACCTGAAAAGTATCGAGCCTGGCTCCTTGGTGTGTCTCAACGTCTAGGGCAGCAATGATCACCCCTCCCGCCGGTCCACCCGCACCGCGTACCCGATCATCCCCAGCGCCAGCAGCAGCGCGGGCCAGTCGCCCACCCGGTTGAACACGGTGCGGCCCGTCAGGAGTTTCGGACGCACGCTCAGTGCCTGGGTCTGCTCGCCGCTGGCCAGGGTCCTCACCGGCTGCCCCAGATCGTTGACCGTCCCAGCCACCCCTTTATTGACGCTGCGGACCAGCCAGCGCCGGTTCTCGATGGCGCGCACGCGGCCCATCATGAAGTGCTGCTGCACCCCCCAGCCGCTGTACCAGCCGTCATTGCTGGGATTGACCAGCAACTCAGCGCCCTGCCGGGTCAGACTGCGGGCCACCCACGGGAAGACGCTGTCGTAGCAGATGTAGGCACCGTAGCGCACCCCTTCCAGCGTGAGCGGCTCAACGATCTGGGCGGGTTGAGCGCTGGACAGTTCGAAATGAAGCTGGTTTTCGATAAGGCGGTAGACGGGGCGCAAAATGCCGTTGTAGAACACGAAATATTCACCGAACGGCACCAGTTTCGCCTTCGCCTCACGGGAAGTGATCTGTCCGGTTCCATCAATGCTGACCACGTCGTTGCGCTCGGGACGTTCATACAGCGGCGTCCCGAGCCCACTGATGCCGGGTCCCGGAAACTGGGGCAGCACGGTCTGGGTGGCCGGGGCCGTCAGCGCCGTTTCACTCCAGACCAGCACCTCGTCGGGAGTACGCCTGGCCGACGCCTGCCGCTGAATCTGCAACTGCTCATCCGCTGTTAGCCTCCCCGCCGCCCGACCAAACGAATCGAAGGCGGTCCTCAGCACCAGCATCGGCTGCACTGGTCCCTCGCCCGGCGTGCGGGTCAGGCCGTACCCCAGGGCTGCCACCCAGCACACCGCGGCCAGCAGCACCGGGCGACCTCTTCCCTGTCGACCCAGGCTCCAGCCGCCGACCCAGCCTCCGGCCAGCGCCGCTGCCGTGCCCGCCACCAGCACGCTGCCCAGCAACACGCCGCCCAGGTCCGCGATCTGAATGGCCGGGCTGGGCAACAGACCGTACCCCAGCGTCGGCCAGGGAAAGGCCAGCGGCCCCAGGAAGCGCAGCCATTCCAGCACCACCCAGCCGCCGGCCAGCGCCCAGACGCGGGCCACGGGCGAGCGGACCAGTCGGGCCAGCGGGTAGGCCATCACGGCCAGAAAAAGCCCTTCCAGCACGAAAAGGGCAAACGCCAGCACACCCGCCGGGGGAAACTGAAACAGCTTGCCCAGGAAGGCGGTCAGCCACCATAGCTGCACGGCGAAATAGCCCACGCCGGACCAGAACAATCGGCCTGGGACGCCCTCCACCGTGCGGGCCGAGGCCGCGAAGGCCAGCACCCCGGCCAGGGGAAGAAAGCTCAGAAAGCTCCAGGGCAGAGGCAGGCCGCACAGGCCGAGCAGGGCGCCCAGCAGCAGGGCCAGAACGGGTGGAGGAACGGCAGGCACGCCCGCCATGATAGGGGCCGGGGCATGAGGACGCGCCGCATGTCGGCTGTCGCTGCCGCCGGCCCTGGGTTAAGATGGCTGCACCTTGAGACTGGCCTTCATCAGCGACATTCACGGAAATATCCACGCCCTGACGGCGGTCAAACGGTTCCTCACCGAGAACATCGTCAATCAGGTGATCGTGGTGGGCGATCTGGTCGGCTACGGCGCCAGCCCCGGCCCGGTGATCGATTTTGTCAAGCGTGAGGGCTGGGCCACCGGGCTGGGGTCCAGCGACATGCGCGTCGCCATCGATCTGGGGGACCGCGAGGGGCGGCGCGGGGTGGCCGATCAGGTCCTGACCTGGACCAAGAAGATGCTGACCCCCGAGCAGACCGAATTCCTGCGCCGCCTGCCGCCGGGCGGACGCATCATGACCCCGGTGGGCCGGGTGCGCTACTTCCACGGCGGCCCCCACGATCCTGAACAGCGCCTGGACCTGATGGCGGGCGAGCGCGAACTGGAGGACCTGGCCGAGACGCTGGGCGCGCGGGTGATCGTGGTGGGCGGCTCGCATGTGCCGTTCTCACGGGTGATCGGCGAGACCACCTTCGTCGATCCCGGCAGCGTGGGCCTGAGCCTGAACCATGAACCCGGCGCGGACGTGGTGATCGTGGACTGCGTGGGGCGCAAACCCAGGGTCTCGCTGCACAAGATCACCTACGACTACGCCTCCAGCGCCTTCGACATCATGGCCTGGAGCCTGCCGCCGGTGATCGCGGACGTGATCAAGACCGGGCGGATGGGGTAGCAGCCGACACAGGGAAAGGGGGCACCCTGGAACGGCTCGCCCCCTTTCCCTGTCAGAAGCTCAAACCAGCACGCCGTCCAGCGCCGCCTCAAACCGTTCCATCACGCCGCGCACGCCCAGCAGATCTTCCAGCGCTCTCATCAGCGCGCGGTAGGGGCCGGGCCGGGCGGCCTCGCCCATCAGGCCCAGCCGCCAGATCTGGCCGGCCGTGGGGCCGAGGCCGCCGGTCACGCTGATCTCGCGTGCCCGCAGGGCCTGACGCACGCCCGCGTCGTCGAAGCCCTGCGGCAGGCGCAGGGCCAGCACGGTGGGCAGGCGGTCCTGTGGTCGGCGCACGTACGGCGAGAAGCCCAGGGGCGCCAGGGCGCTCACGATTGCCTCGCCCACCTGCTGCACGCGGCGCTGGCGGGCCGCCATCCCCTCGTCCAGGGCAGCCCGCAGCGCGGCGTGGAGGGCGAAGTGCAGGTTGACCGGCACGGTGTGGTGGTAGGTCTGCCGCGTCCAGTAGTCGCGCAGGCCCTCAAAGTCGCAGTACCACAGCGGCGTGGGGGTGCGCCGGGCAGCGTGCCGCGCCAGCGCCCGCTCACTGATGGCCACCGGCGCCACGCCGGGAGGGGCCGACAGGCACTTTTGCGCGCCGGTGTAGGCGTAGTCCACCCCCCACCGGGCCATGTGGAACGGCTCCATGCCCGCCGTCGTCACCGCGTCCACCGCCAGCAGCGCCCCGGTGTCGCGCACCAGTTCGGCGATCTCGGGCACCGGGTTCAGCACGCCGGTGCTGGTCTCGCCGTGGACGACGGCCACCATGCGGATGTCACCGCTTTTCGCCAGTTCTGCCGCCACGTCGTCGGCACGGATCGCCTCGCCCAGCGGGGCCGTGACCACCCGCACCCTCGCGCCGTACCGGGCCGCCATCTCGGCCATGCGCCGCCCGAAGCTGCCGTTGGCGCAGACCAGCACCTCGTCGCCCGCCTCCACCAGATTGGCGAAGCCGGCCTCCATGCCCAGGCTGCCGGTGCCGGCCAGCAGCGCCGTGAACGTGCCCGGAGCCGTGCCGTACATCACGCGCAGATCACCCTGAATCTCGCAGTTCAGGGCGAAAACCTCCGGGTCCATGTGGCCCAGCATCGGACGGGACAGGGCCTGCAGGGCGTGCGGGTGGAGCGGGGTGGGGCCGGGCGTCAGCAGGATGTGTTCGGGAAAGGCGTCCAGAGACATGACAGGAGCATAGAGTTTTGTGCACGGTTTAGCAACGCAGTTGCGCTGACTGGCCTCTTAAGGTTATAAGAAAAAATTTTATTGCTCAAAACCCGTGAAAAAAGACAGAGAGAGTCGTCCGCGGCTCAATTCAGGCTCGATTCAGTCTTCCGTTACCTCGGCGGCCGGCCGGATCACTAGGATGGAGCGCATGACGCCACAGCCCGCAGCGCCGCCGAACCGAATCAGCCTGTCCCCTGTCCGAGCAGTCCTGTTCGACCGGGACGACACCATCGCCTTCACGGACCGCGAGGTCTACGCCGAGGCTGCGCGCTGGGCTGCCGAGGAGTATGGGCTGGACGCGCGAGTGGTGGGTGCGGAGATGCTGCGTCACTGGCAGGAACGGGCGCTGACATGGTGGGACCTGCGCACCGAGGACGACGAGACCGCCTTCTGGGACGGCTACGGCCAGGAGCTGATGGGACGGTTGGGCCTGCCCCCTGCCGAGGCCGCCGTCTTCATGGCCGAGTACCCCTACGAGCGGTTCATGAAGCCGGTGCCGCATGCCCGAGAGGTGCTGCGGGCACTGCGCGCCCAGGGGCTGAAGATCGGCGTGCTGAGCAACACGCTGCCCAGCATCGACCGCACGCTGGAGGCGGTGGGTCTGGACGATCTGGTGGATGTCGCCGTGGCGACGTGTGCGGTGGGCGTGCACAAGCCGGACGCGGGGGCGTTTCTGCACGCGGCCGACGCGCTGGGCCTGCGGCCGGCCGAGATCCTGTTCGTGGACGACAAGCCGGAAAACGTGGAGGCCGCCCGCGCGCTGGGCATGCAGGCCACGGTGATCGATCTGCAGGGGCAAGACGAGGAGGCCATCCACGACCTGCGCGCGGTGTTGGGCCTGGTGGGAGAAAGGGTGCCCGCCGGGGTGGGCGGCCCATGCTGATCGACGGTCACCTGGACCTGGCCTACAACGCGCTGAACGGGCGCGACCTGACGCTGCCCCTGGACGGCCTGCGGGCGGTGGACCCGGTGGAGGGCCAGACCGCCACCACCACCTTTTCGGAGATGCGGGCGGCGGGCCTGCGGGTGTGCTTCGGGACGCTGTTCGCGCTGCCGCGCACGCCGGACTCGCCCACGGGCTACACCGATCACGTCGGCGCGCGGGCGCAGGCGCTGGCGCAGCTGGACGTGTACCGCCGCTGGGAAGACGGCGGCCACATCCGGCTGCTGCGCTCGGGGGCCGAGGTCCGCGCCCACTTGGAGGGGCCGGACGGCCCCCCCGGCGTCGTGCTGCTGATGGAGGGAGCCGATCCGCTGCGGGACGCCGACGACCTGCCGTTCTGGGTGGACGCGGGCGTGCGACTGATTGGCCCGGCCTGGGGCGCGACGCGGTACGCCGGCGGCACCGGAGCGCCGGGAGGGCTGACGGAGGCGGGCCGGGCGCTGGTGACGGCCATGCGGGACCTGAACATTGCGCTGGACGCCTCGCATCTCGACGACGCCGCGTTCTGGGATGTCGCCGAGATCGGGCCACGCATGATCGCCTCGCACTCCAACGCCCGCGCGCTGGTGCCCGGCAACCGCCACCTGAGCGACGAGATGGTGCGGGCCATTGCCAGACAGGACGGGGTGATCGGGCTGGTCTTCCTGAGTGCGTTCATCCGCGACGGGGCCACGCACGGTGCGACGCTGGAGGATCTGGCCGCCCACGCCCGGCACTACGCCGAACTGGTCGGCTGGGACCGCGTGGCCCTGGGCAGCGACATGGACGGCGGCTTCGGGGCCGAGAAGACCCCGGTGGGCGTGGGGAGCTACCGCGATCTCCCCCGTTTTCTGGACCGCTTGCCTGCCGAACACCGGGCAGGCGTGGCAAGCGACAACTGGCGGCGCTGGCTGACGACGTACCTGTAACGCCGCCGCGCCCCAGTACGGATTTCCCGCTACCCTGTCGGGCATGGTGCCCCTCCCGCCCGATCCCCGGACCCACGCCCACCACCCCGAGACCCGGCACGCCGAGGAAAGCCTGCGCGGTCAGCTGGAGGGCAGCGGCTGGACGTATGTCACGCCCCGCCCCGTGGCTGCCGCCGCTCGCCTGAGCCTGCGCGCCGCGCCGCGCACGGACGCCGCCCAGGTCAGCGAAGCGTTGCCCGGCGAGGCGCTGGAGCGCCTGTGGGACGACGGGCACGGCTGGGTATACGTCCGGACGGGGCAGGACCGCTACCTGGGCTGGACGCGGCTGGGCGGCCTGACCGCGCCCCCCAGCGGTGAAACCCTCACCGTCACCGCCCTGCGCGCCCACGCCTTCGCCGGGCCGAAGGTCAGCCAGCCGATTGTTGGCGAGCTGTGCCTGGGGGCCAGGATGACCCGTGCGCCGGGCGAGGTGGTCGAGGAAGGTGGGCGGCGCTGGGTGCCCGTGGTGCTGCCGGGCGGCACGGCCGCCTGGGTGGGCGAGCCTGTCCTTTCCCCCCTTGAGGACGCAGACCCGGCGGCGCTGGCCCTGCGCTTTCTGGACACCCCGTATGTCTGGGGCGGGCGCAGCGCATGGGGGCTGGACTGCTCGGGCCTGAGCCAGCTGGCCTTCGCCGCCTTCGGGCAGTTCCTTCCCCGCGACGCGGACCAGCAGCAGGAGGCATTGACGGTCGTCACGGCCCCCCAGCGCGGCGATCTGGCCTTCTTTCCCGGTCACGTCGGCGTCATGCTGGACGGGCAGCGCATGGTCCACGCCAATGCCACCCATATGCGTGTGACGGTGGAAACCCTGGGCGAGGGCGAGTACGGGCAGCGACTTGCGGCAGGCTGCACCGGCTTCGGGCGGTGGACCGCATGAGCGCGGCCCCTATGAACGTGAACTGGGAAACGCTGGAGCTGCACACCGCCCAGCCCTTCGGTATCGCGCGCTGGACCCACAGCGTGTACCCGCGCACTTTTGTGACCTTCACCCAGGACGGAATCTCAGGGCGTGGCGAGGCCGCCCCCAACGCCTTCTACGGCGAGACGCGCGGCACGGTGGAGGCGGTGCTGCCGCTGCTCGCGGATGCGCTGACCGATCCCCGGGACTGGGACGGGCTGCACGCAGGGCTCGCGGCGCGCATGCCGCACGATCACCCCTCGGTCAAGTGCGCGCTGGAAATGGCGGCGCTGGAGTGGTGCGCGGTGTCGGCGGGCCTGCCGGTGTGGCGGCTGCTGGGCCTCTCCCCCGCCCCGCTGCCGCGTAGCAGCTTCACGGTCAGCCTGGCCGAGCTGCCCGACATGCGGCGGCAGGCCCGCGAGGCGGTGGCCGCCGGGCACACGGTTCTCAAGGTCAAGCTGGGGACGGCGCGCGACACGGCCATTCTGGAAGCGCTGCGCGAGGAGGTGCCGAACGTGACCCTGCGCGTGGACGCCAACGCCGCCTGGACCCGCCCGCAGGCCAAACGCATGCTGGGCGTGCTGGACGCCGCCCGCGTGGAGCTGGTCGAGCAGCCTCTGGCGGCGGACGATCTGGAGGGCCACGCCGAACTGCGCCGCGTGTCCCGCGTCCCCATCGTGGCCGACGAGAGCCTGCACCACGTCCGGGACGTGATCGCCCTGGCCGACGCCTTCGACGGCGTGAACCTCAAGCTGGCCAAGCTGGGCGGCCCGCTGCGGGCGCTCACGGCGCTGCGGCTGGCCCGCGCCCACGGCATGGGCGTCATGATCGGCTGCATGATCGAGAGCAGTCTGGGCATCGCCGCCGCCGCACATCTGGCTGGCCTGTGCGACTGGGCCGATCTGGACGGGGCGCTGCTGCTGGCCGACGATCCGTATGCCGGCCTGGAATGGACGGCGGGTGAGCTGGCCCGGCCCGACGGTGTGGGCTGGGGGGTGGAATGGCGGTGAAGGCCGTCACGGTGGCCATCCTGGGCTGCGGCAACCGGGGCGGGGACGTGTACGCCCGGCATCTGGCGGCCCAGGGGGCGCGCGTGACGCATCTGGTGGACCCGCGCCCGGCCCGACTCGCGGAGGTGGCCGCCCGGCATGGCCTGCCACCAGCGGTCTGTTTTCCGGACTGGGACGCGTTTTTTGCGCTGGGGCGGGTGGCCGACGCGGTGGTGGTCGCCACCCCCGACGACCAGCACGTCACGCCGTGCCTGCAGGCACTGGCGCTGGGCTACGACGTGCTGCTGGAAAAGCCGATCTGCTTGCAGGAGGCCGAGCTGGACCTGCTGCTTCAGGCCGAGGCGCAGTCGACGGGCCGCGTGAGCGTCTGTCACGTCCTGCGGGCCACCCTGTTTTTTCAGGCGATCCGGCAGGTGCTGGACGCTGGGCGCCTGGGTCAACTGGTGGGGATTCAGCACGCAGAGAACGTGGCGTACTGGCACTACGCCCACTCGTTCGTGCGCGGCAACTGGCGGGCCTCACCCCCGGCGGCTCCCTTTGTGCTGGCCAAGAGTTGTCATGACCTGGACCTGCTGCGCTGGTTTGCGGGTGCGCCGCCGTCTCGGGTGGACAGCCAGGGCGGACTGCACCATTTTCGCCCGGAACACGCGCCGCCCGGAGCGTCGGACCGCTGCGTGACCTGCCGGGTGCCGGACTGCCCCTACGACGCCCGCCGCATCTACGGCACCCGCCCGCCCGACGCGTGGCCCAACACGGTGCTGACCGCTGGGGAGCAGTCGCCAGCTGAAGCTCTGAACACCGGGCCATACGGTCAGTGCGTGTATCTGGGGCTGAACAATGTCGCCGACCACCAGACCGTGAACGTGACCTTCGCCAACGGCGTGACGGCCAGCCTGAGCGTCAGTGCCTTTACGCACAACAACACCCGGACCCTCAAGCTGCTCGGCACGCACGGCGAACTGCGCGGCCACATGGACCGGGGCGAACTGGAACTGCACGATTTCCGGAATGGCACGATAGATCTCCGGACGGTGGACGCCAGCGGCAACCACGGCGGCGGCGACGTGGCGTTGGTGCAGGCGTGGCTGGCCTCGCTGCGCGGCGAGACCGAAGTCCCCACTCCCCTGTCGGAGTCGCTTGATTCGCACCGGATGGCCTTTGCTGCAGAGCGGTCGCGGTTGGGCTAAAGAGGCTATTATACGTAAGTGAATTGTTTCACGATATTACTTGCTCGTGAAAATTTTGTTGCCTATGTCATCTCAGTCTTGGTTTCGGCCACCTTCATCAGGAACAGCGCGTGTATTCGGGCATCCGGGCTGAGCTCAGGATGGAAGGCTGTGGCCAGGACAGCATCCTGCCGCAACATCACAGCCTGACCTTCCCATGTGGCGAGCACGGTGGCCTGCGAACCGACGTCGCTGAAGGCGGGTGCACGGATAAAGACAGCCGGGAACGGCTCCTCCAGTCCGCTGACAGGCAGCGTTGCGGCAAAGGAATTGATCTGCCGGCCAAAAGCGTTGCGCTGCACAGCGGCGTCCAGAAGTCCCAGGCTCGCCTGCTGGCCGCCGAATTGCGGCGGCGCGCCGCGCACCTCGCGGGCCAGCAAAATCGCGCCGGCGCAGGTGCCCCAGACGGCCCCACCACCTGCGTGGAACTTGCGGATCGGCTGCCACAGCGCGTATTCCGTGAGCAGCCGCGCCATGGTGGTGCTCTCTCCTCCCGGCAGGACCAGTCCGTCCAGCCCAACTAAATCGGCGGGCAGGCGCACTTCCCGCACCAGTGCGCCCAGCGACTCCAGCCGCTGCCGGTGCTCGCGAAAGGCGCCCTGGAGGGCCAGGACGCCAATATGCAGCGGTTTACCAGCCACGTGACGCAAGACGCTCGGCGGGAATCAGGTCGTCGATGTTGATGCCGGTCATCGGGGCGCCCAGGTCCTCGCTGACCTCGGCCAGCACTTCCGGGTTCTGGAAGTGGGTCACGGCCTTGACGATGGCCTGCGCGCGGCGCTCGGGGTTGTCGCTCTTGAAGATGCCGCTGCCGACGAACACGCCGTCCAGACCCAGAACCATCATCAGGGCGGCGTCGGCGGGGGTGGCCACGCCACCGGCGGCGAAGTTCACCACGGGCAGCTTGCCGTGCTGGTGCACGTAGCGGACCAGCTCGTAGGGGGCCTGCAGGTCACGGGCCACCGTCATCAGTTCCTCGGCGGGGCGGGCCTGGATGGTGCGGATCTCGCCCAGCACGGTGCGGGCGTGGCGCACGGCCTCCACCACGTTGCCGGTGCCGGCCTCGCCCTTGGTGCGGATCATGCTCGCACCCTCGCCCACGCGGCGCAGCGCCTCGCCCAGGTTCTTGGCGCCGCACACGAACGGCACCTTGAACTCGGACTTCAGGATGTGGAACTGCTCGTCGGCCGGGGTCAGAACCTCGGATTCGTCGATGAAATCCACGCCCAGCGCCTGCAGGATCTGCGCTTCGACGATGTGGCCGATGCGGACCTTGGCCATCACCGGAATGGTCACCGCCGCGATGATCTCCTTGATCATCTTGGGATCGCTCATGCGGGCCACGCCGCCGTCCACCCGGATATCGGCCGGGACGCGCTCCAGCGCCATCACGGCGGTGGCGCCGGCAGCTTCGGCGATGCGCGCCTGATCGGCCGTGACCACGTCCATGATCACGCCGCCCTTAAACATCTCGGCAAAGCCGAAGTTGAGGTAGGTCTGCTGGGGCTGGGGAGTCTGGGCAGTGGGTTCGCTCATGGCCGCAGCATAGGCCGCAACTGCCCCCACACATAGGGCCAGAAAGCGGATGTGAGTGGGGTCAGTTTTCCGGGTGGCCGTGCTGGGCCGCCCAGACACGCTCGATGGCCAGGATCAGCTCGGTGGGGCGGAACGGCTTGACCAGATACGTCTGGACCAGCTGCCCGGCCAGTTCCGGCAGGGCTTCCGGAGGATTGAGGCCGGAAAGAAAGACGACGGGCGGCATGGGTGCGGCGGCCCCGGCCTCGGCAGGCTGGGCTGGCCGGCGGTACTGGTCATGCAGCCGCCGCACCGTCTCGAAGCCGTCCCAGGGAGACATCATCACGTCCATGACGATCACGTCGATCGGACGCTGGCGGCAGACCTCCAGCGCCTGCGGGCCGTCCAGAGCGGTCCACACGGCGTAGCCCCGCAGGCCCAGGGTCAACTCCAGCAGTTCCAGGATCTGCTGCTCATCGTCGACCACCAGCAGATTCAGCGGGCGCGGCGGGAGGCCCGTCACGGCGTGAACGTCACGGTGCGGCGATCACGGCAGCAAGGCCAGGGGGTCCACCGCCTGGCCCCCCAGCCGCACCTCGAAATGCAGATGTGGTCCGGTGCAGACGCCGGTGCAGCCGACATAACCCAGCACCTGCCCCGTGTGGACGGTCTGGCCGGGCACCACCGCCGTGCGGCTCATGTGGCCGTAGATCACGGTGCTGGTGCCGTTCACGGTCCACACGTTCAGCCCGAACGCCCCGTAGCCGCTGGCCGACACCGTGCCGTCGCTGGCCGCGTAGATCGGGGTGCCGAAGGGGGCGGCCAGATCGATGCCGCCGTGAAACACCTCGCGGTGGAAGGCGATGTCCCGCTCGGCAAAGCGGCTGGTCAGGGTAAAGGAGCGCAGCGGCCACGCCAGCCCGCCCATGCGGTTGGTGCTGGCGGTCTGAACGCGGCCAGGCAGACTGGCCCCCTGCTGGACGGCGGCGCTGGTCCGCTGCCGCGCCGCGGCCTGCGCCGCCTCGTAGCGGGCCTGCCGCTCGTAGGCGGCCTGCTGACGCTGACGCTCCGGGCTGTTCTTCCAGGCCAGGTACGCCTCGTACTTTTCCTGGCGGGCGTACTTTTCCTGCAGGCGCTGACGCTCGCGGTCCTGCTGCCACGCCAGGTATTCCTCGTATTTCTGCTGCCGGGCGTAGGCCAGCTGCGCCCGGCGTTCGGCCTCACGCGCGGCCAGCAGCTGCTGGCGGAAACTCTCGGCACGGATGCCGGGCAGCAGCAGTTCGTCGCCCACATGCAGTTCGGTGGGCAGCACGTCGTTGGCGCGGGCAGTCGCCACCAGATCCGCGCCGTACCCGGCGATCAGCGACAGCGCCGATTGACCGGGCTTGATACGCACCAGCAGGCCGCGCTCACGGGTGGGAATGTTCAGGGTCTCGCCCGCCCGCAGGGTGTCGAGGCTCTGGCGGTCCAGGTTGACGCTCAGCAGGTCCACCATGCTCAGGCCGTGGCGGGTGGCCACGCCGCTCAGGGTGTCGCCGGGGCGAACGGTGTAGCCCTGCACCGAGGTCGGCCGCGCCGGAGCCCGCGCCACGCCCGGATGGGGCAGCCGCACCTCCCGCAGCCGCCAGCCGGGGCCGGAGTTCAGCGTTCGCACCGCGCCAGCGGTCACGCCGTAGCGCCGGGCCAGGGCTTTGGCCGTGGTCTGCCCCCCGGTCACAAGCTGCAGCGCCGGCCCCCGCGTGTCGGGCTGCAGGGTCACCTCGGGTTCGGGGACAAACAGGTCGGAGGGGGCGGTGAACATGCCGGCCAGCGGTTCAGGCAGCGTGGCGGAAGCCTGAGCGGGAAACAAACCGGCGCACAGCAGGGCCGCGCCGATCAGGCTGCGGGCAGACCGACGGGCATCAGACAGGACAGTCAAGGTTCAGGGACTCCGGATCACGAGAGGCGGCAGGCGTCAGCCGCCCGCCAGATTCTGCAGGAACTCGACGTTGTTGCGGGTCTTGCCCATGCGCGAGAGCAGCATTTCCATCGCGTCGGCGGGGTCCATGTCGCTGATCACCTTGCGCAGCAGCCACATCTTTTTCAGCACCTCGGGCCGCAGCAGCAGTTCCTCGCGGCGGGTGCCGGACTTGATGATGTCCAGCGCCGGGAAGATGCGGCGCTCCTCCAGGCGGCGCGACAGCACCAGTTCGGCGTTGCCGGTGCCCTTGAACTCCTCGAAGATCACGTCGTCCATGCGGCTGCCGGTTTCCACCAGCGCGGTGGCCAGGATGGTCAGGCTGCCGCCCTCGCGGATGTTGCGCGCCGCGCCCAGGAAGCGTTTGGGCCAGTGCAGCGCGTTGCTGTCCAGACCACCCGACAGCGTGCGTCCTGTGGGCGGCGTGACCAGGTTGTTGGCGCGGGCCAGGCGGGTGATGCTGTCCAGCAGGATGACCACATGGCCGCCGTCCTCCACGATGCGCCGGGCGCGTTCATGCACGAATTCGGCCACCCGGACGTGGTGTTGCGGCGGCTCGTCAAAGGTGGAGGCCACGACCTGCGCGCCCTGCACGCTCTCGCGGAAGTCGGTGACCTCCTCGGGACGCTCGTCGACCAGCAGCACCATCACGGTCACATCGGGATAGTTCTTGACGATGGAATTGGCGATCTGCTTCAGCAGCGTCGTCTTCCCGGCTTTCGGCGGCGCCACGATCAGCGCCCGCTGCCCGCGCCCAATGGGCACCAGCAGATCGACGACGCGCAGGCTCAGGCCGTCGGGGTTGCCGGGGTCTTCCAGAACCAGTTGCGCCTCGGGGAAAGTGGGGGTCAGGTCATCGAAGCGGGGGCGGCGGCGGGCCGAGTCGGGGTCCAGCCCGTTGACCGCCTCGACCTGCACCAGCGAGCCGAAGCGCTCGTTCTCGCGCGGGCGGCGGGCGCGGCCAATCACCTGATCGCCGGTGCGCAGGTGGTTGGCCTTGATCAGCCCCGCCGTGACCAGCACCGTGCGGCTGTTGGGGTCCAGCAGGTCCGATTGCAGGAAGCCGTAGCCGTCCGCGCTGATTTCCAGATAGCCGCGCGCCAGCAGCTGGCCCTCGGCGTCGGCCTGGTGCTCCATGATCGCCAGCGCCAGCGCGTCTTTTTTCAGCTTGCGGTAGTTGTCGATGCCGTATCCGGCGGCGATCAGGTGCAGCTCCGGCAGGATCTTCTGCTGCAGTTCCTGAAACGGCAGGGCCGTGGTATAGGGCGAGGCGCCGCTGAATTCGGTCACTGCGGACGGCCTCCCTGGGGTGAGATGAAACAGGTGTTCATGGACTGACGGCTCTCCTGACGGTGACAAGGCAACTTCATGTGGGACTCCCTGACAAGGATTGTACGCGCCCGCCGCCCAATACACCGTGAGGGCGGGCGGCGGCAGCGGGGAAGGCGGGCAGAAACGCGACACCCAGCATACCCCGATTCACGAAGGGAATTTCCGGTGACGGCCTGCAGGCCGGCGCAACTGCCATCAGGCGCATTGACCCGCGCGGCCCCGCCGCCCTACCATGTCCTTCACTCCTGAAAACGGGGTGAGCAAACAGACGCGACCGCGAGGACAGTACGCCAGCGCAGGGCAGTCGGGAGCGAGTCAGGGACGGTGAGAGCCTGACAGACCAGCCGCCACGCCGAACATCACCTCCCGCGCAGACGGAAGAAAGGCCCGCAGGGGCCGACTAGACCCGCCCGGACGCCCCCCGACAGAGGGCCTTGCAACGAGGCCGCAGCGGTGCGCGGCGAAGTTGGGTGGTACCACGCATCAGCCCTCCACAGGCGGCGCGTCCCAGCAAAGAAGCTGAGGCGCGTCGTCTTTTTCTGTGCGGGGAGGGGAGGCAAAACATGCAGATGCACGACATTGGGTTTGGCGTCACCGACTGGTCTGCGGTGCCCGTCACCGAGCATCCCGGCGTGAGCGGGGTGGCGCACTGGCGCACGCAGCACTTCGGAAGTCTTCGCGTCCGCATGGTGACGTACTCGCCCGGCTACCTGGCCGATCACTGGTGCCGCAAGGGCCACATTCTGCTGGTGCTGGACGGCCAGCTGGACACCGAGCTGGAAGATGGCCGCACCTTCACCCTCAGGCCCGGCCACAGCTATCAGGTGGCCGATCACGCCGAGGCCCACCGCTCCAGCACGGCGGGCGGGGCCAGGCTGTTCATCGTGGACTGATGGTCAAACCGTCCAACCGCCCAAAAAAGGCCGAAAAAACTTGACCACGCACCGTCTCTCCCCTGTTCTCCATCAACTTTCAACCGTCACCCATCCACTCTCCGAAGGAGAAACATGTCCACCTTCAAACCCGTCGAAGCCAATCCCAAATTTCCTGCGTTAGAGGAGGCCACCCAGCAGTGGTGGGCCGAAAAGAAAATCTTCGAGCGCAGCCTGGAGCAGACCGCCGCCGGCCCGGTCTACACCTTTTACGAGGGGCCGCCTACCGCCAACGGGCAGCCGGGCATCCACCACGTCCAGGCGCGCAGTTTCAAGGATCTGTTTCCGCGCTTCAAGACCATGCAGGGCTTCCACGTGCCGCGCAAGGCCGGCTGGGACACGCACGGCTTGCCGGTGGAAATCGGCGTCGAGAAAAAACTGGGCCTGAACTCCAAGCGCGAGGTGGAGGCCTACGGCATCGACAAGTTCAACGCCGAATGCCGCCAGAGCGTTTTCGTGTACGAGGCCGACTGGCGCAGGTTCACCGAGCGCATGGGCTACTGGGTGGACTTGGACGACGCCTACATGACGCTGCACAAGGACTACATCGAGTCGGTGTGGTGGAGCGTGGCCGAGCTGGAGAAGAAGGGGCTGCTGTACCGGGGCTTCCGCGTCGCGCCGTACTGCCCCAAAGACGGCACCACGCTGTCCAACGCCGAGGTCAGCGACGGCTACAAGGACATCCAGGATCCCAGCATCTACGTGGCGCTGGATCTGAAGGAGCCACAAAAAATCGGGCTGGAGGCGGGCGCGGCATTTCTGGTGTGGACGACGACGCCGTGGACACTGCCGTACAACGTGGGCGTCGCGATCCATCCGGAGTTCGAGTACGTGGCGGCGAAGGACAAGGACGGCAAGGTGCTGATCCTGGCCCGCACGCTGCTGAATGAGGTGCTGGGCGAAGGCGCGGAAGTCGTGAAGTCGTTCCGGGGAACGGAACTGGATCGGCTGAGCTACGAGCCTCTGTACACCGAGGCGTATGAGGCGGAGGGCGACGGCGCCCCGATCTGGATGAGCGGCCTGGACACCTACGTCTCCGACAGCGACGGCACCGGCATCGTGCATACCGCCCCGGCCTTTGGCGAGGACGACATGCGGCTGGCGAAGAACTACGGCTTCCCGGTGATCGTGGGCGTCGATCCTGAAGGAAAGCACCGTTACGGCCCGTGGAAGGGCGTGTTTTTCCGCGACGCCAACACGGACATCATCCGGGATCTCAAGGCGCGCGGTGTGATGTGGCGCGACAAGAACTTCATGCACAGCTACCCGCACTGCTGGCGCTGCGGCACGCCGCTGATGTACTACGCCACCGAGAGCTGGTACCTGAACAACACCTCCCTGAAAGAGCGGCTGATCGAGCTGAACCAGAGTATCGACTGGCACCCGCCGCACATCAAGAACGGGCGCTATGGCGGCTGGCTGGAAAACCTGATCGACTGGAACCTGTCGCGCAACCGCTACTGGGGCACGCCGCTGCCGGTGTGGGAAACAGCGGACGGGGGCAAGTACAAGGTGGTGGGCAGCTACGCCGAACTGGCGGAACTCAGCGGGCGGCCTGAAGTCACGGGGGAGAACTTCGATCCTCACCGCCCCTACGTGGATGACATCACCTTCGAGTTGGGCGGCGAGACGTACCGGCGCGTGCCCTACGTGATGGACGTGTGGTACGACAGCGGCTCGATGCCGTTCGCGCAGCACCACTATCCGTTTGAAAATAAGGCGAAGTTTGAGGACGGGGGCTTTCCCGCCGACTTCATCGCGGAGGCCATCGATCAGACGCGCGGGTGGTTCAACAGCCTGCACCAGATCGGCACGATGGTCTTCGATTCGGTGGCGTACAAGTCGGTGATCTGCTCGGGGCACATCCTGGACGAGAAGGGCCTGAAGATGTCCAAGAGCAAGGGGAACATCGTCGATCCCTGGGCGGTGTTCGAGCAGTACGGCGCCGACGCCGCGCGCTGGTACATGTACGTGTCCGCGCCGCCGGAACTGTCCCGGCGCTTCGGCATGAACCTGGTGGGCGAGGCGTTCCGCAGCTACTTCCTCACACTATGGAACACCTACAGCTTCTTTGTGCTGTACGCCAATCTGGACCAACCGGACTTGCGGGCCGCACCGCCGCTGGAGGAACGCCCGGAAGTCGATAGATGGCTGCTGGCGAAGGTGCAGGCGCTGATTACAGTCGTGACCGAGCGGCTGGAAAACTACGATCCCACCGGATCAAGTCGGGCGCTGCAGGACTTCGTGACCGAGGATCTGAGCAACTGGTACGTGCGGCGCAACCGCAGGCGCTTCTGGTCTGGGGACGGGCAGGTGGATCTGAGCGCCTACGCCACGCTGCACTACGCGCTGGTGACGGTGACGCAGCTGACCGCGCCGTTCACGCCGTTCCTGGCCGAGACGCTGTACCAGAATCTGGTGCGGAGTGTGGACGACACCGCGCCGGAAAGCGTCCATCTGTCCGGCTGGCCCACGGTGGACGAGTCGCTCGCGGCCCCGGCGCTGGTGGGCGAGATGGACGCCGTGCTGCGTGTGGTGGGACTGGGCCGGGCGGTGCGTGCCGGCAGCGGGATGCGCCAGCGCCAGCCGCTTCCGCGCGTGCTGCTGCGGGCCCGCACGCCCCAGATGACGGCGGCGCTGGGCCGGTTCGAGGGACAGATTCGCGAGGAACTGAACGTGAAGGAGGTGGAGTTGCTGGACCAGTACGCCGAGCTGGTCAGCTACACGCTGCGCCCCAACCTGCCGCTGCTGGGCAAGAAATTCGGCAAGGCGGTGCCGCAGGTGCGCGCAGCGCTGGCGGCGGCGGACGCCTCCGAGATCGCGCGGGCGGTGCGGGACGGCCAGCAGTTTGAGGTCATCGCGCCGACGGGCGAGCGCTTCGAGCTGGGGCCGGACGAGGTGCTGGTGGACGCCCAGTCCCCCGAAGGCTACGCCGCTCAGGAGGAGGCCGGGTATCTGGTGGCTTTCGACACGGCGCTGACGCGCGAGCTGGAGCTGGAGGGACTGGCCCGCGATCTGGTGCGCGGCATCCAGGACGGGCGCAAGCGGGCCGGATTCGAGGTGCAGGACCGCATCACCCTGCATCTGGAGCTGGAAGGCGACGCCCGCGCCGCCGCCGAGGCGTGGCAGGAGTACCTGATGTCCGAGACGCTGGCCGAGACGCTGGTCTTCGGTGAGGCGTCCGGGTTCAGGGCCGAGGTCGAGGGCGGCGCGGCTTACCTGGAGCGGCTGGAGGCGGACGGACTGACGGCGTAAGACTCAACAGAAACGAGGGGACGCGGCTAAGTTTGTGCCGCGTCCCCTCGCCCGTATCACCGCTCAGGCCGGGCGGGCCATAAATCCAAACGTTCCCGGCCCCACGTGCGCGCCGATCACCGGACCCATCAGCTGCATGCGGGCCTGTTTGACATTCAGGCCGCTGGTGGTCACGGCGTGGCGCAGGGCCTGGATGCGGCCACTGTCGCGCCCGGCGTGAATCACCGAGATGGACAGCGGCTGATCGCCGAAGCGGGCACGCAGCCCACCCAGCATGTCCGGAATGGCGTGGTCCGCCTTGCAGCGCCGCAGGGCCTTGAGTTCGCCGCCCTCGAAACCCAGGATCGGGCGCAGGCCCAGGGCATTGCCGAAAAAAGCCTGGGTGCGGCCAATCCGCCCGCTCCGACGCAGGTAGTCCAGCGACAGCACGCTGAATTCGGTGTGGATCTGATCGCAGACGGCCCTGGCGGCCTGCACCGCACTTGCGGGGTCACCTCCGCTCAGGATGGCCGTGCGGGCGGCCAGCACCGCTTCGGCCAGGGGACTGCTGGCCAGTCCACTGTCCACCACATGAATGCGCCGTTCCATGTTCAGCAGCGTCACGGCCCGCCGGGCATGCTCCACGGTCTCGGAGAGCTTGCCCGACAGGTGGATGCTGACCACCTCGTCGTGGGTGTCGAGCAGTTCGCGGTACCGGGCGGCGAAGGCGGCCACAGCCACCGGCGTGGTGCTGGCCGTCCCGCCCGACTTCATGTGGTGGTAGACGGCATCGGGATCGACCTCCTGCCAGTCGAGCAGGTCGCGCTCCTGCATGTGAACGGTCAGGGGAATGATGTGGACGCCCAGTTTGCGGGCGTCTTCCAGCGGAAGATCACAGGTCGAGTCGGTCAGTACAGCGATCATTCATCTATTCTCAGCTTCGGCTCATCAAGTTGTCTGTGCTGTTTTCCTCGTTGAACACGGGGCTGCGGGGGTACCGGGGGGGGTCCACGCCGATCATGGCCCGGTGCAATCCTTAAGGTTTACGGGGAGGGCTTCACAGGGAACGCTATACTTTCCGGCCATGCCCAGTCCCTCCTTTTGCCGCCCACCAACAGGATTTCCCCTTTGAAGGTCGCCGTGCTGTGCCACGCCAGCGCTGGCGGCTCGGGCGTCGTCGCCACCGAACTGGGCCTGCAGGTGGCGCGGGCCGGACACGAGGTGCATTTCGTCGGCTCGGCGCAGCCGTTCCGGCTGTCGGGACAGGGCGGCATGCGCGGGCCGTATTTCCATCAGGTCAGCGGCTTCGCCTACGCCCTGTTCGAACAACCGTACCCGGAGCTGGCCGCCGCCAACACCCTGACCGAGGTGATGCTGGAATACGGGGTGGAACTCGCGCACGCGCACTACGCCATTCCGCATGCCACGGCGGCCATCCACGCCCGTGCCATCGTCGGCGCGGGCCGGGTGCTGACCACGCTGCACGGCACCGACGTCACGCTGGTGGGCGCCGAACCGGCCTTCCGGCACACCACCCGCCACGCCATTGAGCGCAGCGACCATGTGACTGCCGTGTCGCAGTTTCTGGCGGATCAGACACGTGAGGTCTTCGGCGTGGACCGCGAGATCGAGGTGATTCACAACTTTGTGGACGCGGGGCGGTTCCGGCGCATCACCGACCCCGAGGTGCGGCTGCGCTTTGCCCATCCGGAGGAGGCCCTGCTGGTGCATGTCAGCAATTTCCGTCCGGTCAAACGGGTTGAGGACGTGGTGCAGGTGTTCGCCCGCGTGGCCTCCGAGATGCCGGCCCGGCTGCTGATGATCGGCGACGGGCCCGAGCGTCCCCGCGCCTTTGAACTCGCGCAGCAGCTGGGCGTGATTGGCCGCACGCATTTCCTGGGGTCCTTCCCCGACGTGGAGACCGTGCTGGGCATCAGTGACCTGTTCGTGTTGCCCAGCAGCAACGAGAGCTTCGGCCTGGCCGCGCTGGAGGCCATGAGCTGCGAGGTGCCGGTGGTGGCGGCCCGTGCCGGCGGCATTCCGGAAGTCGTCGAGGACGGCGTGACCGGCCTTCTGCGCCCGGTGGGTGACGTGGACGGCATGGCCGACGCCGCACTGAGCATCCTGCGGGACCGCGAACGTTATCTGGGCATGGGCACGGCGGCGAGGCACGCAGCCACCTCGCGCTTTTCCCCCGCCCACATCGTGCCGCAGTATCTGGCAGCCTACGAACGGGTGATCCGGCAGGATTGAGAACGTGGCTCGTCCCTCTCTGGGTTTATAGTAAGTGAAATGATTCACGATAATTCTAGATCGTGAAATTTTGATTCGCTTACTTCTTAATTTGCCATCCGTGCACCGTGCGGCACAGTTCAGACACTCCGGCGTTTTCCGGGGCAAAGCGCCCAGAGCGCCAGCTCTCCACCACCGGGAGGCGCAACAGACGGATCAGCACCGAGGTCAGGGCGCCGCCGTGCGAAACGACAATGGGCGTGCCGGGCCGCGCCAGAACGGTGTGCAGGGCCGCCTCGAAGCGGTCCGCCACCTCGCCCTGGCTCTCGCCGCCGGGAAACGACACGCGGTCGTCCGGGCCAATCAGTTCGTCAAAGTGCGTTTTCAGATCGCTGTACGGGCGACCACGCCATTCCCCGGGATCAATTTCCTGAATGCCGTCCAGAACCGTCACGGGCACGCCGAGCAACTGGGCAATGGGGGCCGCCGTCTGCTGGGTACGGGTGTAGGTGCTGGCGTAGACCCGCGGCGAATCGGGATCAAGGGCGGCGATCTTGTCGGCCAACGCGAGGGCCTGGGCCTCGCCCTCGGCGGTCAATTCGTCATGCCGGCTGTCGGCGCCGCGCAGGATGCCCGCGACATTGCCGGAGGTCTGCCCATGCCGGGCCAGAAAAAGACGGGAGGAGGTCACCGCCGGATTCTAGTCAGTCAGGACATGTCAGACGGCAGCCCCGCCCACACGCCCCGGACCTCCTGCACCTCGAACCGGGCGAACAACTCCTCGCTGTACCAGTTTTCCTGGCGGGTGCGGGCGATGGCACGGCGGTGCGCGTGGCCCTGATACGCGTAGGCCCGCATGCTCGCCTCGTCCTGCCACACGCTGAAGGTGGCCTGCTGCAGCAGCGGCCACTCACCCAGCCCCAGGGCGGAGATCAGACCGGGCTGATCTGCCGCGAAGACCTGCGTGCCCGGCACCGCGCGCCAGAAGGCCGCCAGCCGCGCCGGTCGAATCACGGCGCGGGTCAGGACCGCCACCGGACGTTCGCCGGAAGAAGCGTGGGCGGCGGCGCGGCCCAGCGGTTCCTGACCCGCCCAGCGCCCATGCCAGCGCACAGGCGACAGCAGCAGCGTGGCGGTGTCGGCCACCAGCCCCCGTTCCTTCCGGCGCCAGGGGCTGGCCTCGAACAGCTCGAAGGCGGTTCGCGACTGCCACACGGCGAAGCGCGCCCAGCGGCGCGGGTCCACGCTCAACGAGAGTTTCACGCCCTGACCCGTCCCCAGCAGCCGGTAGAACTCCAGACCCGGCAGACCGCGCAGGTAGACGTGGTCCGTCGCCATGCGCCGCATGCCCGCGCGGGTGTCGGCGGCGGCAAAACGGTTGACGGTCAGGGTTACAAGCCTGTTTGAGGGCGGGACGGACATTCGCGGCAGTCTAGAGCGGCGGCGCCGACAGACCTTGGTCTGCGCCACGGTTGTTTGAGGACGCCGCAGCCTGAAGGCTTTCGGAAACCGCTGTCACGGTGCGCGCCCCGCCGCTCCCCTATGCTGGGCACGTGCATTTCGACGATCTGCCCGTGCTGCCCACCACCCCCGGCGTGTACCTGTTTCGCAAGGGGGGCGTGCCCATTTACATCGGCAAGGCCAACAACATCCGCAGCCGGGTGGGGCAGCACTTCAAGGCGGGCGGCAAGAGCGGCAAGTTCACCGCACTGGCCGAGTCGCTGGAATTCATCACCGCGCGCAACGAGGTCGAGGCGCTGGTCTTAGAGGCCAACCTGATCAAGCAGCACCGCCCGCACTACAACGTCACCCTGAAGGACGACAAGCACTACCCGTTCCTGAAGCTGACCAACGAGGCGTTTCCCATGCTGGTGGTGACGCGGCGGGTCCTGAAGGACGGCGGCAGCTACTACGGGCCGTACCCGGATTCCTCGGCGGTGCGGCGGGTCAAGCACCTGATCGACACCATGTTCCCGCTGCGCAAGAACAGCGGGCTGCCCATGCAGAAAAAACCGCGCCCGTGCCTGAATTACCACATGGGCCGCTGCCTGGGGCCGTGCGTGGACCAGGCCGACCCGCCGGAATACGCCCGCGTGGTGGACGACGTGAAATCGCTGCTGGAGGGCCGCGCCGCACCCGTCATCTCACGCCTGAAAGAAGACATGAAGGTGGCCGCGCAGGGCCAGGACTTCGAGCAGGCCGCCCGCGTGCGTGACCGCGTGCAGGCGGTGCAGAAGCTGTTCGGCACCGAGCAGCACGCCTTCGTGAGCGACGAGACCGACCTGGACTTCCTGGGGGTGGCGCAGGCCGGGGAGTACGCGATGGTGCAGCTGTTCCGCATGCGCGGCGGGCGCGTGGTGGGCCGCGACAAGCGCTTCCTGACCAACGCCGAGGAAGGCACGCCCGGCGAGATCGTGGGGGCCTTCGTGCAGGACTACTACACCCAGGCCACGCACGTGCCGCCGCTGATCCTGCTGCCCGCCGAGTTTGAGGACGCGCCGCTGTGGAGCGAATTTTTAAGCGAGAAGGCCGGGCGCAAAACGGCCATGCGGATGCCCCGGCGCGGCGACAAGGTGGACCTGGTGGAGATGGCGCAGCGCAACGCGGTCAACGGCCTGGATTCCGAGCTGGCGCTGCTGGAGCGGCGGGGTGACCATCCGGGCCTCGACGCGCTGCGCGAGGTGCTGGCGCTGCCGGATCGCCCGTGGCGCATCGAGGGTTTTGATAACTCCAACCTGTTCGGCACCAACATCGTCTCGGGCATGGTGGTCTTCGAGGGCGGGCGGGCGCGGCGCGGGGAACACCGCCGATTCAAGGTCAAGGGACTGGATCACCCGGACGACTACACCGCCATGAAACAGACCGTACACCGGCGCTTCACCGGCAGCCTGGCCGACAAATTGCCGTTGCCGGACCTGATCGTGATCGACGGCGGGCGCGGGCAGGTCAACGCCGCCCTCGACGCCTTGAAGGAGGCGAATATTCAGGTGCCGGTGGTGGGCCTCGCCAAGCGCGAGGAGACCATCATCCTGCCGGGGCGCTACGGGGCGCAGTGGTGGCTGGAGACGGGAACAGAGGTGGGCGTGAACCGTGAGCTGCTGCTGCTGCACACCCATCCGGCGCTGCGGATTCTGATCGCCGTGCGCGACGAGGTGCACCAGTACGCCATCACCTACCACCGAAAACTGCGCGGCCAGGACATGCTCCGCAGCGTGTTCGACGATCTGCCGGGCATCGGGCAGAAGCGGCGGGACGCGCTGCTCGAGGAGTTCTCCAGTCTGGAAGACCTGGCCGCCGCCCCGGTGGCGCAGATCGCCGCCGTGCCGGGTATGAACGCGCGGGCCGCCCAGAGCGTCAAGGATTTTCTGAGCCAGCGTGAGGCCAACCGGGCGCCGCTGGGCTGATGGTTCAGGGTCCGTACACCATGCCTTGAAACAACCTTTCAAGTGTGGGGGCGTGGGGATTTCGGGGCCGGCGTGGCGGCAACACTGCCGGACATGACCAGTGACCCCGTGAAAAACCAGTACGAGATGCGCGATCCACAGAGCATGTACCCGCGTCCGCCGTTTCCCAAACAGCCGCAGTCGGCCCCTGGGCTGGCGGGCGAGATGGACCCCAGGCCGGACCACGGCGAGGACAGCTATGTCGGCTTTGGCCGCCTGAAAGGCCGCAAGGCGCTGATCACCGGGGCCGACTCGGGCATCGGGCGGGCGGTCGCCATTGCCTTCGCACGCGAGGGGGCCGACGTGGCGCTGAACTACCTGAAGGTGGAGGACAGCGACGCTGAGGAAGTCATCAAGCTGATCGAGGACGCGGGACAGAAAGCGGTGGTGATTCCCGGTGACCTGAAGGACGAGGCGTTCTGCAAGGAACTGGTGCAGAAAGCCGTGGAAGGTCTGGGCGGGCTGGACATTCTGGTGAGCAACGCGGGCAAGCAGACGGCGGTGGACGACATCGCCGACATCACCACCGAGCAGTTCGACGACACCATGAAGACCAACGTGTACGCGATGTTCTGGATCACCCAGGCCGCGCTGCCGCACATGCCGCCGGGATCGACGATCATCAACACCACGTCCATCCAGGCCAGCCAGCCGTCCAAGAATCTGCTGGACTACGCCATGACCAAGGCGGCGATTGCCAACTTTACCGGCGGCCTGGCCAAGCAGGTGGCCGAAAAGGGGATTCGGGTGAATGCCGTGGCCCCCGGGCCGTACTGGACGGCGCTGCAGCCCAGCGGCGGCCAGCCCCAGGACAAGATTCCCACCTTCGGCGAGCAGGCCCCGCTGGGCCGCCCCGGACAGCCGGCCGAGATCGCGCCGCTGTACGTGCTGCTGGCGTCACAGGAGTCGAGCTACATGACCGGGAACGTGTACGCCAGCACCGGGGGCACGCTGTACTGAGGCTCTGCCAGCAGCACAGGGGCCGCGCAGCGGGAACGAGAGCGCGGCCTTGTTCTATGGGCTTGGCATGGATTACGGGTGGAAAATTCTGCAGCCGGGGCAGCACGCGACACCCAAAAGAACACCGCCCTCTTCAGGATCGAAGGGGGCGGTGGCGGGAAGGTTGAAGCTGCGCGGTCATGCGGGCCGGGGCCGGTGAAAGAGGTCGCGCAGGCTGCGCTGCTGACGCTGTTCGCGGGCAGGGCGGACCTGCTGGGCGCGGTTCGCCTGGGCGGCTTCCTGACGCAGTTCCTGGGCGCGTTGCTGGGCGTGCCGAAGGTCAAATTGCATGGTGGGTTCCTGGGGGCGCGGGCTGCCGCTGCGGCATCCTTGGGTCCTGCGCTGATGAACCTATGGTGCGCCGCGGAGGGGTCCGGGCACATCCGACGGGTGGCCCATACCCGCTGCGCCGATTGGCCTAGGACCGGTAGTCCTTAAGAGGGAGACGCCACCCGGGAGCACCCGCCGGCCACGCATCCGGAATCCGCCCAGGGCCAGCGGCAGCGCGGCGCAGGAGCGAGCGTTAAGCATCCGCCAAGCGCGGGGCACGCGCGACGGGGTGTAATGGCGACGTGTTCCCGGACCGCCTCCATGAAGCCGTCGCCTTTTTCCGGACCCACTGGCGCGGCCTGCTGCTGTTGCTGCTGGGCGTGCTGCTGCCGCTGGTCCTGATTGCAGAGCTGACGGAGGACATTTTCCGAGACGGCGGGTTTGCGTGGGACACCGCCGTTCTGGAGTGGTACCGCGCGCACCGCACCCCCACCTTGACGTCGCTTGCCCTGGCTTTAGGGGTCATTGGCGGCGTGCGGGTGCTGCCCTTTATCGCGCTGGTGATCGCCCTGCTGCTGGCGCGGGCGGGCGGACGCATCCACGCGTGGTACCTGGCCTTCGCCCTGTCTGGGGCGGCGCTGCTCAACGTGCTGGCCAAATTGATCTTTCAGCGGCCACGCCCGGACGAGCTGGGGGCGGTGCTGATCGAATCGGGCTTCAGTTTTCCCAGTGGGCACGCGATGTCGAACGCCGCATTCGGCATTGCGCTGGGGCTGATTTTCTGGCGGTCCCGCGCAGGCTGGCCGGTGGCGGTGCTGGGTGTGTTCTGGGGGGTGCTGCTGGCGGCCAGCCGCAACTATCTGGGCGTGCACTACCCCACCGACGTGATCGTGGGCTTCCTGAGTGCCGCGGCCTGGGCGTACGGCCTGTACCTGCTGATGGCACGGCGCTGGCCGGCGCTGCGGAATTCGCCCGGCGGCATGGACGACACCCGCTCATCAGTCCAGACCGGAACAGACGCGGTGCCACGCCAGGAACGTGAACGCGACCGGACCCGCTAACGATTCCGGCGCAGTTGACCCAGGACGCCGGGCAGGTCAGCGCCCAGCTGCTCTACAACCCCTTCTTCGGGCCAGGGCCGGGCTGGCCGTTGCCGCAAGCTGCCGAAGCTGAACACTGGACCCGCCCGCCTACATCTGCACACGTAACAAGTGACCCCTGGCTTGACAGCGCTTTCAAAATCATTTAAGCTTCAAGTGTTCCACAAGTCAGAATCCAGGGCCAAGCCAGAATTTAGGGCTCGGAGCAGGCCAGCGCGCCTGTCAGGAGAAGTGTTATGTCTGCAACCGTCACGCTGATGCAGGTGGCGCGGGAAGCGGGGGTCTCGCCCAGTACCGTGTCGCGCATTCTGAACGGCACCGCCAACGTCACGCCGGACAAGCGCGAGCGGGTGGAGGCGGTTATTCACCGCCTGAACTTCACCCCCAACGTGCAGGCGCAGGCGCTGGCGAACGGGCGCAGCTTCTCGGTGGGCGTGCTGACCCAGAAACTGAGCAGCGCGTTCTACGGGGAAACCCTGGCCGGCATCGAGCAGGGGCTGGAGGGCAGCGCGTACCATCCGCTGGTGGTCAGCGGCCACTGGCGGGCCAAGCAGGAGCAGCAGGCCCTCGAGCTGCTGATGCGCCGCCGGGTGGACGCCCTGATCGTGCTGGGGGGCGTGATCGAGGACGCGGCCCTGCAACGGGTGGCGGCGCAGGTGCCGCTGGTGGCGGTGGGCCGTGCGGTCAGTGGGCTGCCCGAGCGCTGCGTGCTGATCGACAACCACGCGGGCATCCGGCAGGTGGTTCACCATCTGGCCGGGCTGGGCCACCGGGACATCGCGTACATCGGCGGCGACGAGGCCCAGCAGGACGCGGTGGAGCGCCGCGTGGGGTTCGAGGCCACCCTGCAGGAAGCAGGCTTGTCGGTCAATCCCCACCTGATGAGGTGCGGCGACTACACCGAGGCCAGCGGCGAGCGGGCCGCCGAGGAACTGTTGCGCTCGGGCGTGCCCTTCACCGCGCTGGTCTGCGCCAACGACCAGATGGCCTTCGGCGCCCGCCTGAGCCTGTACCGCCGCGGCCTGCGCGTGCCGGAAGACCTGTCGCTGACCGGCTTCGACGACCTCTTTTCCTCGCGCTACACCACGCCGCCGCTGACCACCGTGCATCAGGCGGTCAACGAACTGGGGCAACTGGCCGCCGAGACTGTGCTGCGGCTGCTGGCCGGCGAACAGCCCCATATGTCCCCCTACGTGCCGCAACTGGTCATCCGTGAATCCACCGGGCCAGCGCCCCACTCCCCCGCCACCGGAGGCTCCTGATGCACGACAGTTCCTGAGAACCGCATCGTTTCAGTCTTGATTTGAAAGCGCTTTCAACAGACCCGTGGAGGTCATTATGAAGAAATTCGTCGCGTTCGCCCTCGTTACCGCCCTGCTGGCCAGCACCGCCAGCGCCCAGGAGAAAGTCACCCTGAACGTGGCCGCCTTCCCCAGCCTGGACGTGGCGATCAAGGCCATCACGCCCGCGTGGAACAAGCTGCATCCCAACGTGACCATCAAACTGGTGGCCCAGGAAATCGGCGACCACCACAACGCCATGACCACGGCCCTCGCCACCGGCCAGGGGTTGCCTGACGTGATGGCCGTGGAAATCGGCTACGTGGGCAAATTCTCCGAGGGCAAAGGGCTGGAAGATCTGAACAAGGCCCCCTACAACGCCGGGCAGTACAAGAAGCTGTTCACGCCCTTCACGGTGGCGCAGGCCACCAGCGCGGACAAGCGTTTCGTCGCCATGCCCACCGACATCGGCCCCGGCACCTTCCTGTACCGCAAGGACATCCTGGACAAGGCGGGCGTGAACCCCACCACCATGATGAAAAGCTGGGAGGACTACATCGCTGCCGGGAAAACCATCAAGGCCAAGACCGGGGCGTCGCTGATCAACTCGGCGGCGGGCGTCTACGGGATCGTGACGCGCACCAACCTCAAGAATGGCGAGGGCATCTACTTCGACAGCAAGAACAACCTGCTCGTCGGCCCCGACAGCCCCCGCTTCGTGCGCGCCTTCACGCTGGCCAAGCAGGTGCGCGACGCCGGCCTGGACGCCAAGATCGGCGAGTGGAGCAACGAGTGGTACGACGCCTTCAAAAAGGGGACGGTGGCCACCCAGTTCAGCGGCGCGTGGCTGACCGGCGCGCTGCAAAGCTGGATGGCCCCCGACACCAAGGGCCTGTGGCGCGTCCAGAACCTGCCCGAGGGCGGCTACGCATCCTGGGGCGGCTCGTTCTACGCCATTCCCACCGCGTCCAAGAACAAGCAGTGGGCCTGGGAGTTCATCAAGTTCATGACCGTCGACCAGGGGTCGCAGATCAAGGCGTTCATCGACAACGGCGCGTTCCCGGCGCTGCTCTCGGCCCAGAACGATCCCATCTTCAACCAGGGCGTGCCGTTCCTGGGCGGTCAGAAAGCCCGCGTGCTGTGGCGCGACGCCGCGCGCAAGACCCAGCCCATCGACGTGAACAAGTACGACTCGGTGGCCGACCAGATCCTCGCCACCGAGCTGACCAACGTGCTGGAGCAGGGCAAGGACATCAAGCAGGCGCTGACCGACGCCCGCGCCCAGATCCTGCGCCGCGCCCGCTGAGCCTGGGGAGAGCTGCATGACCGTCCGGGGGAGCGAGAAAGGCGGCTCCCCCTCGCCATTCCCGAACGGAACGTTTGCATCCTGAGTGTTGCTGTTCCTGCTCTGCCCCGGTGTCGGCCACCGCGCCACAGGGAGGCCCCATGCAAGAACGAGTGCCCCTGCCCACCAGCCCCCCCCGCCAGCGCCGCCGCTGGAGCTACACCCGCTTCCAGCAGCGTTTTGCGCCGTACATTTTCACCAGCCCGTTCTTTGTCCTGTTCCTGATCTTCGGCCTGTTTCCGCTGGGCTTCAGCCTGTTCCTGGCCTTTCACCTGTGGAATCCCCTCGACGGACTGGGCAACTGGGAATACGTGGGCTGGGAGAACTTCCAGCTCGCGCTGGGCGCACGCGATCAGTTCTGGGTGGCCCTCAAGAACACGGTGTGGATCGGCCTGCTGTCGGGGGTGCCGCAGCATCTGGTGGCGCTTCCGCTGGCTTTCGTGATCAACCAGTCGCTGCGCCGCTGGCAGGGCAGCATCAGCACCATCCTGTTCCTGCCGTACATCACCAACGCCGTGGCGATCACGATCGTCTTCGGCATGCTGTATTCCGAGAACCTGGGCCTGCTCAACTACGCCCTGTCGGCGGTGGGGCTGGGGCCGGTGCGCTGGCTGGCGCTGCCGGAACTGGTGCCGGTGTCGGTGGCGGCGGTGGTGTTCTGGCGCTACGTGGGCTGGAACGTCATCCTGTATTTAAGCGGGTTGCAGGCCATCAGCGAGGACGTCTACGAGGCCGCCACGGTGGACGGCGCGAGCAGCGCCCAGAAGTTCTTCTACATCACCCTGCCGCTGCTGCGCCCGATGATGTTCTACGCCTTCACGCTGACCATCGTGGGCAACATGCAGCTGTTTGAGGAACCGTTCATCATGGTGGGCCAGGCCGGCGGCAGCGGGGGCGCGGCGCTGACCTCGGCCATGCACATCTACAACGTCGCCTTCCGCGATCTGGACATGGGCTACGGCTCGGCGATGGCGTGGCTGCTGTTCCTGGCGATCTTCGTGCTGAGCATGGTCAACAACTACCTGTTCTCACGGGGCGGAGGCCGCCAGTGACCACCCAGCCGCTGGAGACGCCCCTGGCCGCGCCCAGACCGCCCCGGCGCACCGCCCGGTTCCCCCTGGGCCGCGTGGGGCTGTGGATTTTCGTGGGCCTCGCCTGCTTCCTGTCGGTGATTCCCTTCTACCTGATGTTCGTGTGGGCGTCGTTGCCCGGTGAGCAGATCTTCGCCGTGCCGCCGCACCTGTGGTTTGGCGACGCCTTCGTCGGCAACTTCCAGAAGATGATGACGGCCACCGACAACTACGCGCTGCGGCAGTTCTGGAACTCGCTGTACATCGCCTCGCTGTCCACCGTCACCACGCTGTTCTTCTGCTCGCTGGCCGGCTTCGCCTTCGCCATGTACGACTTCCGGGGCAAGGGATACCTGTTCGGCTTCATTCTGGTCACCATGCTGATTCCGCCGCTGGTGATGGATATTCCCAGCTTTCTGGTGATGAACAACGTCCTGCACTGGATCGGCACGCCGCGCACGCTGTGGGTGCCGGGAATGGCCAACGCCTTCGGGATTTTCCTGATGCGCCAGTACATCGTCTCGGCGCTGCCCAAGTCATTGATCGAGGCCGCGCGGCTCGACGGGGCCACCGAATTCGGCATCTACATGAAAGTGGTGCTGCCGCTGATCCGCCCCATTCTGGCGACGCTGGGCGTGGTGACCTTCGTGGGCTCGTGGAACAACTTCAAGGGCGCGCTGATCATGCGCCTGAGCGAGGACAGCACCATGACCCTGCCGCTGTCGCTGCGGCGCATCACCGGGGGGGCGGCAAACATCAACGCCGACTGGGGCGCCACCCTAATGATGGTGGTGCTGACCGTGATCCCGCTGCTGATCCTCTTTCTGTTCGCCAGCCGTCAGGTGATCTCGGGCCTGACCAGCGGCGCGGTCAAGGACTGAGGGTGAAGCAGGTGCTGGCCCTTAGCCTCGGCCTGCTGCTGTCGGCGCAGGCGGCCACGGTCACGCCGTCTGGCACGGCCCCGCAACCGATCTTTCCCGCCAGCATCAGCGCCTTCAATCTGGGCAACTGGATGCCAGTGGTGGAGGCAACGGATGCGCTGAACGCGCTGCAACCCGCTGCGTTGCGCTGGCCCGGCGGCAACGTCGGCGACGAGCAGAACCGCACGCCCGAAGCCCTGCAGACCCTCCAATCCAGCTGGACGCTGCTGGGCCGGCCGCCGCTGATGCTGCAGACCCGCGTGTTCTCACGAGAGGCAGGCAATCTGGGGGGCGAGACGGCCAGGAACACGCCCGAGGACGCCGCCGAACTGGTGCGGATGGCCCAGGCGCTGGGCCTGAACGTCGCGTACTATGAGATCGGCAACGAGCCGGATCTGTACGCCACCAATCGCAGTGATCCCAGCTGGACGCCACAGAAGTATTGCGGCGTGGTGCGGGCGCAGCGGGCGGCCATCTTAAAGGTTGACCCTGCGGCGAAGATCGCCGGGCCAGCCGTCAGCAATCCCGGCCCGTACCTGGACGCGGCCATCCAGGAATGCGGCGACGCCTTCGATCTGCTGACGTGGCACCTGTACCCCTCGAACGGCGACGGCACGGACGCCGAGGCGTTTGCCAGCATCCGCAAGGTGACGGACACCATCGGGCGCGTCGAGAGGCTGTGGGCAGACCCGGCCAGCAATCCCAGGGGCCACGGCAAGCCATTGGCGCAGGGCGTGACCGAGTACGCGCAGTCTTACCGCTCAGACCGGGCCACCCACCTGTCGGACGCGGTGGGCGGGTTGTGGGCGGCGGAGGCGGCGCTGCGCCTGTCGGAGAGCGGCGCGGTGTTCAACACCTACTTCTCGCTGATGGCGACGGGCAACCACGGCCTGCTGGACGGCGCTGGTTTCCCGCGCATGGCCTACGCCGCCTTCCGCGAACTGGCGCACTACCGGGGGCAGACCTTCGGCGTCACGAGCGACGACCCGGACGTCTGGGTGCATGCCGCACAGCAGGGCAAGCTCCTGACCGTGTTCGCCATCAACACGCAATCGGAGGCCAGACCCCTAACCCTTCAACTGCCCGGCTTTGCCGTGATCGGGGCCAAGACGGTGACCGATGCGGACGTAAATGCCGACAGACCGCCGCGTGCGCTGAGAATCGGCGGGTCACTGACCCTGCCGCCGCTGAGCCTGACGCGGGTGGTGCTGAAGGCCTCGCCCTGAACCGGAACTGCCCCCACACTCGTTTCGCCCCCAACCCTCTCCTCCCCCTCCCCAAGGAACCCATGACTGCCAACACCAACCAGCCCAACCCCCACAGCTTCCCGCCGCGTTTCACTTGGGGCGTCGCCACCAGCAGCTACCAGATCGAGGGGGCGGCCCACGAGGACGGCCGCAGCCCCAGCATCTGGGACACCTTCTGCGCCACGCCCGGCAAGGTCTTGAATGGCGATAACGGCGACGTGGCCTGTGACCACTATCACCGCTTGGACAGTGACCTCGATCTGATCGCCTCTGTGGGCGTCAACGCCTACCGTTTCAGCGTCGCGTGGCCGCGCGTCGTGCCGGAGGGACGCGGCACCCCCAACCCGGCCGGGCTGGACTTCTACTCGCGGCTGGTGGACGGCCTGCTGGCGCGGGGCATCACGCCGTGGCTGACGCTGTACCACTGGGACCTGCCGCAGGTCTTGCAGGACGCGGGCGGCTGGCCCAAACGCGACACAGCGCTGGCGCTGGGCGACTACGCGGCGGTGGTGACGGACGCGCTGGGTGACCGCGTGAAGCACTGGATCACCATCAACGAGCCGTGGGTGGCCGCCTTCATGGGCTACGGCAACGGCGTTCACGCGCCGGGCCACACCGATCTGGCCGAGAGTTTTGCCGCCTCGCACCACCTGCTGCTGGCGCACGGGCTGGCGCTGCAGGCCATCCGGGCCAACGTGCCCGGCGCAAAGGCGGGCATCACGTTGAATCTGGCGGCGGCGTATCCGGCCACGGGTTCACCTGAAGACCAGGCCGCCGCGTGGCGGCAGGACGGCTTCGCCAACCGCTGGTACCTGGATCCGGTGTTCGGGCGCGGCTACCCACAGGACATGGTGGAACGGCTGGGCGCGGCCAGCCCGCAGGCGCAGGGGCTGGTGAGGGGCAGCGATCTGGAGACTATCGGCGCACCCACCGACTTCCTGGGCGTCAACATGTACTCACGCAGCGTGGTGGCTGACGCGCCCGGCGAGGGTTTTCTGGACGTCCGGCAACTGCGCGTGGAGGGCAGCGAGTACACCGGCTTCGACTGGGAGGTGGCCCCGCAGAGCCTGACCGATCTGATGCTGCGGCTGCAGCGCGACTACAACCCGCCCGCCCTCTACATCACCGAGAACGGCGCGACGTATCCCGACACCGTGGCCGAGGACGGCACCGTGCACGACGAGGAGCGCACCCGCTACTTCCAGCAGCACCTCGCCGCGCTGGGAGCGGCCATCACCGGAGGCGCGAAGATGGCCGGGTATTTCGCGTGGTCACTGATGGACAACTTCGAGTGGGCCGAGGGCTACGACAAGCGCTTCGGCATCGTGCACGTGGACTTCGAGACGCAGGCGCGCACCCTCAAGGCGTCGGGCCGCTGGTACCGCGATTTCCTGGCCCGCGCCCAGGAGGGCCAGCCCGCATGACCGTGAGGGCGGTGGAGCCTCCGACCCAGACGGGCGTGACCGTCACCAATCCGGTGCTGCGCGGCTTCCATCCTGATCCCAGCATCGTGCGGGTGGGCGAGGACTATTACCTCGCCACCAGCACCTTCCAGTGGTTCCCCGGCGTGGCGGTCTACCACTCGCGCGATCTGGTGAACTGGCGGCCTATCGCGCAGCCCCTGGCGCGCACGGCCCTGCTGGACATGCGCGGCAACGCCGATTCCGGCGGGGTGTGGGCTCCGGCGCTGTCCCACGACGGCGAGCGTTTCCACCTGATCTACACCGACGTCAAAAGCTGGGGCAGCCGCGAGGTGTTCAAGGACAGCCACAATTCCCTGACCACCGCCGAGCACATCGAGGGGCCTTGGTCTGAGCCGGTCTACCTCAATTCCAGCGGCTTTGACCCCAGCCTGTTCCACGACACGGACGGCAGCACCATCGTGGACAGCGGCGGCGACGGGCGCAAGTGGCTGGTGAACATGCGCTGGGATCACCGGGCGGGGCGCAATGCGTTTTCGGGCATCGTGTTGCAGGAGTACAGCCCAGCCGGGCGGCGGCTCATCGGCCCGCGCGAGGTCATCTTCCAGGGCACCCAACTGGGGGTGACCGAGGCCCCGCACCTGTTCCGCCGGGGCGGCTGGTACTACCTGCTGACGGCGGAGGGCGGCACGAGTTACGAGCATGCCGTCACGCTGGCCCGCTCGCGCAGCCTTCACGGCCCCTACGAGGTGCATCCCGACAATCCGGTGCTGACCGCCGTGGACGCGCCGGGGCTGCCCATCCAGAAGAGCGGGCATGCCAGCTTCACCAACACGCCGGACGGGTCATGGGTGCTGGCGTATCTGTGTGGGCGGCCCCTGAGCGAGCGGGGCGAGTGTCCGCTGGGCCGCGAGACGGCGCTGCAATCGCTGGTCTGGGGTGAGGACGACTGGCCCAGACTGGCTTCTGGCGGACACCATCCACAGCTTCAGGCCGAACTGCCTGCGCTGCCGCCTCAGCCGTGGCCGCAGCCACCCGCCCGCGACGAGTTCGACGGCCCTGAACTGCGCCCCGAGTGGATGACCCTGCGCGCGCCGGCTGAGCTGGTGGGGGTGGAATTGACCGGACAGCGCCTGAAGCTGATCGGGCATGAGTCGCTGAACAGCCGGCACCGGCTGGCGCTGGTGGGCCGCCGGTTGCAGGCGCTGGAGGCCCGCTTCCGCACCGCCCTCAGCTTCGAGCCCGAAGATTTTCAGCAGATGGCCGGCGTCTGCGCGTACTACGACTCCCGCAACTGGGTCTACCTGCGTCTGAGCCGCGACGAAACTCTGGGCCGCACGCTGGCCCTGCTGCAAAGCGAGAACGGCGAGTACCGCGAACTGCTTTCGGAAGAAGTGGCCGTGGGCGACGTCGATCCCGTGGAGTTGGGCATCGTGTACGCGGGTGGGCAATTCTGGTTCGAGTACCGCGTGGGCGGCGAGGACTGGCAACAAGTCGGCGACAGGTTGAGCGCGGGCCTCCTGAGCGACGAGCACTGCGGCGGCCTGAGCTTCACCGGCACGTTTCTGGCCCTGACCTGCCAGGATCTGAGCGGGCGCAGCCGGGCGGCCGAGTTCCACTGGGCCGAGTACCTGGAGAGGGCATGAGGCGGCTGTTGACGGCGGCTTTGGTGCTGGCCGGCGTGGTGGGCGCACAGGCCGTGCCCCGACTGACCGGTGCGGAGGCCGAAACCCGCGCCCGTGCCGTGCTGGACACCCTGACGCTGGACGAGAAGATCGGGCAGGTCAGCATGGCGCACCTCTTCCGCTTTCTGGAGGGCGGGCGTAGCGGGCCGGTGGCACCGAACGCGGGCGACATTTTTTCCCGGCTCCGGCCCGGCGCGACACTGAACGGGGGGGGCGACGCCCCGCAGCCCAACACGCCGCGCGGCTGGGCCGACGCCCTGCGCGGGCTGGACGCACTGGGCCGTCAGACCCTGCCCGGTAGCGTGCCCGCCGTGTTCGGCACCGACGCGGTGCATGGCGTCAATAACGTGCCGGGCGCGACGCTGTACCCGCACAACCTGGGGCTGGGCGCGGCCTTTGACCCGGCGCTGACGGGGGAGATCGCCCGCGCCACCGCCCAGGACATGCGGGCCATGAACATGGACTGGAACTTCAGCCCGGTGGCCGATCTGGGCCGCGATCCGCGCTGGGGCCGCTTCTACGAGACCTTCGGCGAGTCGCCGTGGCTGGTGGCCGATCAGGTGGCGGCGGCGGTGACGGGCCTGCAGGCGGGTGGGGTGGCCACCACCCTCAAGCATTTCGTGGGCTACGGTTCGCCGGGGTTGGGCCGTGACCGGGCCGACGCCGAGATCAGCCAGAAGGCCCTGCACGAGCTGTATCTGCCCCCGTTCAAGGCGGGCATCCAGGCCGGGGCGATGTCGGTGATGGCGAACAGCGGCAGCGTCAACGGCATTCCGGTTCACGCCTCCAACGCCATCCTGACGGATCTGCTGCGCGGTGAACTGGGGTTTAAAGGCCTGGTGGTCAGCGACTGGAACGACATCGACCGGCTGGTGACGGTGTACCGGACACACGCCGATCTGGTCAGGGCCACGGCCGCCAGCGTCAATGCCGGCATTGACCTGTATATGGTGCCCAACGACGTGGAGCAGTACGCGGCGGCCCTGAAAGAGGCGGTAGAGGGCGGTCAGGTGTCCCCCGCCCGGCTGGACGAGGCGGCATTGCGGGTGCTGACCTTCAAGGCCGGACTGGGGCTGATGGACGCCCGCCCGGCGGGGGGCGGCGTCCTGACCGATCACCGGGCGCTGGCGCGGCGGGCCGCCGCCGAGACGCTGACGCTGCTGGAAAATGACCAGAGTCTGCCGCTCCGGAAGGGCCGCGTACTGGTGACCGGCCCGGCGATGGACAGCGCGGCCATTGGGCTCGGCGGCTGGAGCGTGAACTGGCAGGGCGTGGGCAAGGGCAACGTGCCGGACGTCCCGAAAGTCAGTACGCTGGCGACCGCCCTGAAAGCCACTGCCCCAGTGGGCGTGACCGTCAGCGCCCTGCCCGACGGCAAACGCGAGGCACTGCTGAAAGCCGCCGCGAATGCCGACACCATCGTCGTGGCGCTGGGCGAGGCCCCCGCAGCCGAGAGCCAGGCCAACAATCCCACGCTGGCGCTGCCGCCCGCGCAGGTGCAGCTGCTGCGCGACGTGCTGGGCACCGGCAAACCGGTGGTGCTGGTGCTGATGGCGGGCCGGCCGATCCTGCTGCCCGAAGATCTCCAGAGCCGCCTGTCCGCCTTCGTGATGGCCTACCTGCCCGGCAGCGAGGGCGGCGCCGCCCTCGCCGACGCGCTGTATGGCCGCGCCGGGTTTCCGGGCCGCCTGCCGTTCACCTGGCCCGGCACCCTGGGCGAGGTGGGCCTGACCGCAGACCGCCCACCCGAAGGAGCGGGGGAGGCGCCGCTGCCGCTGTATCCGTTGGGTTTCGGGCGCGACTACACCTCCTTCCGCACCACGGACGGACAGGCGGTAGTCACCGCAGACGGCGTGAGGGTCAGCGTCACCGTACAAAACACGGGGAAGGCGACGGGCACCGGCACCTACATCGTGACGGCCAGCCTGCCGCCCGCTGGAACCTTAGAGGCGGTTCGGCGTCCAGTGGGCGTCGTCCGGGCCGCCCTCAAGCCCGGCGAGTCCCGCACATTAAGTGTCGCCGTGCCGCTGGAGCGCCTGGAAGCCTTTGCAGGAGACGCTTTCGGGCCGGTGATGGGGAGCGTGGTGCCTGGGCCTTACATCTTTCAGATTGGGGACGAAACGGCCAGGGTCAATCTGCCCTGAGCCCCTTCTGATAGGACGCGTGTGATATGGACTCCGATTGAAAGGTATTAAAAACACTTGGAAATCCGAGCGAAGCGAGCAAGGAAAAACGGGTTCTGGACGTGGAGTGTGGACATCGGAGCTATCCCGATTTCTACACGAAACGAACGGAATCCGTATGATACGGACTCCGAATAAATCGTTTACAGTAAAAGGAGATAGTTGGCTGGAACTATGCCCGACAGGGGACGCCCTGCGGCTGTGATAGCCAGTCCCGCACCTTCCAGACGTGATCGGTCAGCCCGATCGTCATGGCCGGTGTGCGCTGGAGATACAGCTGACGTCC
>NZ_VDMO01000017.1 GCF_006335125.1 Deinococcus radiopugnans ATCC 19172 | reverse complement strand
GGATGCGGGCGCCGAGCTGGTGGTATTTCTCGGGCTGGCGCAGGAAGTCGACGACTTCCTGCAGGTCCTGCTTGGCCTCGTCGCAGCCGGCGACGTCGGTGAAGTTCAGCTTGATCTGCCCCTCGGCAATCACCGCCGCCTTCGATTTCCCGAAGGCCCCGGCGGCGTCGTTGCCCGAGTTCTGGCGGCTGCGCAGCAGCAGGATGACCAGCCCCACGATCAGGGCCAGGGTCAGCAGCACGCTCAGCACGCCGAAGACGCTCAGGCGGGACGGGGGGGTGTAGGCCACCGTGACGCCCCGCTCCTGCAGGCGCGCCAGCTCGATCAGGGGATCGTTGGCCAGCGTGCGGGTCCGGTAGGGCTGGCCGTCCTGCAGCTGCCCGCCCACCAGCGCCGTGCCGTTCTGAAAGGTGATGTTCGCGCTCTGGACCTGACCGCCGCGCACGCTGGCGGCAAAGTCGGTCAGGGTCATCTCGTTGGCGCCGCCACGCGGCAACGTCAGGCTGACCACCACCAGCACCAGCAGCACGCCGCCCAGCAGGCCCCAGCCCCACGGCACCCGCTTCATGCGGGCCTTTCACCGGCGGCTGGACAGGCGGCACTTGCACGGGACGACATGGGTCTAGTCTATGCTGTAGGCCAGTCAAAAGTTTGGAATGAAAGCGGACATTGAAATGGTCCCTCACTCTCAATAAAGCCCGTCTTGCGGCCCATTTTCAGCCCGTGGCTCTCAAGGCTGCCTTTCCAGCCTCCGGAAGACCCTGCAAACCCTTCATGAAGGGCTGGAGGGACAATCCGCACAGATCGGCGTCAGGTCGGGCGGGCATACTCCCCCGGTGCGCGCCGCCTCCCTCCTCTTTCCGCTGCTGCTCAAAGGCCGTGCCCCGCGCCTGAGACCTTCGAATTCCGCCGTTGTCCTGAGCGCCCTGCTGTCCACGCTGGGCGGCCCCACGCTGGCGGCCACCGTCACGGCTGGATCGGTGCAGCTGACCTTCACGGTGGACGCCCCGGACCTGAACGTGAACGGCGATGCCGCGCGCTGGCAGACCCCGCCCCGGCTGATCGGCGGGCGCACGCTGCTGCCGCTGCGCGAGACGGCGCTGCTGCTGGGCCGTCCCGTACAGGTGGGAACAGCCGGGCAACTGGGCCTGGGCCGCGCGGTGGTGGCCCCCGACGGCAGCGCCTCGCTGGCCGGTGTGCCGCAGCCTGCAGGCACGGCGCTGATTGTGGACGGCGCCGTGTACCTGAGCGCCCGCACGCTGGCCGACGCGCTGGACGCCAACCTGAGCGCCGCCGACGACACCGGCCGCACCCTGACCCTGACCGCCCTGCGCGACGGCGGCAACCCGCTGGCCCCGCAGGCGCGTTTTTCCACCGACAAGACCGTGTACGCTCCCGGCGAGCGGGTGGTGTACACCGAGTACGCCTATGATCCGGACGGCGCCGACATCACGTCCCGCAAGTGGACTGGCCGCCAGGACGCCTTTTTTCAGCCGGGCACCTACACGGTGGGCCTGAACGTGACCAACAGCCGGGGCCTGCAGAGCAAGCCTTTCAACCGGACCATCACCGTCCAGGGCGCGCCGCTGGACAGCCCGCTGACCTACGCCCTGAAGTACGCCGCCCCCGGTGACCGTTTCCCCGACGCGCAGGTGCTGAATTACCCCTCGGCCATGGTGACGTCGGTGGCCGGAACGACGTTCCCGCTGATCTTCAGTGACAGTCCGGAGGTGCCCACCCAGAGCGGCGTGCTGTACCAGGACACCGTGCAGGGGCCGGTGCGGCTGCTGGGCTACCACCTGAACGGCCTGGGCAAGCCCGCACGGCTGTACGTGCTGGCCCGCAATATCGAGGACCGCGCGGTAGAGGTCCGCACGCTGCGGCAGGGCGAGACCGCCCCCACCCGCATCGAGGGGCTGCTGGGGCAGGTCACGCTGCTGGACTACTTTGCCAGCACCGGCGGTCCCACCCTGACCCTGGCCCCCGGTCAGGCCGCCGCCGTATATGCCAGCCCCACCCTGAGCGTGGGCAGCGGCGCGAACATGCTGCAGGACCTGACGGCCTCGGGCCGGGTAGAGCTGACCTTCCTGATGCTGGAAGACGGCCTGCCGCCCAGCGCCCAGGTCTCACAGCAGTTGCCGTACCTGCAGCCCGACGGCAAGCACGTGCGCGGCACCTTTCCGGACGCGGTGCGCCGACTGCGCGTCAACCTGAGTACGCTGCCCGCCCGCATCGTGATCGGGGATGGGCAACTTGATCCGGCCATCAACGGCACCGACAAGTTGACCGGTCAGCCGGTGCGCCTGAGCGGCAATTACGGCGTGCTGTACGATCTGGAGGTCAACGGCGCGGCAGGCACGGCGGTGGCCCTCAGCCCGCGCGGCGGCCTGTACCGCGGCGCCATGAACGTGCAGGACGGCCCGCTGAGCCAGACCATCAAGCTGCCCAGAAGCGGCAACGCCATCAAGCCGCAGGAACCGGTGCTGCTGTGGCGCGCGGGCTCAGACCGGCTGAACATCGACTTTATCCCGGCCAGCGGCAGCAACCTGCCCATCAGTCTGGTGTTCTACCGCGCCGGGCGCGCGGGCGCGGAGGGCGTGGGTGGCGGGCTCAAGACCTACCAGCCCTAAACGCAGGGACCAGAAATGCAAAAACCAGAAAAGGCCAGCGAGAGGACGTCCCCTCGCTGGCCTTTTGGTGTGCCGCTACAGCTTGATCTCGCCCTCGTCCTCGCCGTCCCAGTAATGCACGCGGGTGGCGTCCACCTGAATCATCACGATGTCCGGCGTGTCGATGCCGTCCTTGAACCATTTGTCCAGGTCCGGGGACCAGTGCTCCTTCATCTCGGCCTTGTCGCGGCTCAATTTGGCCTGGCCTTCCACTGCCACCGCGAAGCCCTTCTCCCCCATAAAGGCCAGCGCCACTTTCGGGTCCGCCTCGATCTCGCCCACCGTGTGCGCGTCCTCGTAGGTGAAGTAGTACGAGGTGCCGTCGTACTCGACTTCCCCGTTGTTGCTCATGGGCCGCCCGGCGATGTTGCCGCCCTTGCTGTGGGTAGAAAGCATGGCGATGTCGATCTTGCGCATCTGGTCGGAAAGGTCAGCCAACTTTTTTTCAGCCATGCGGCCAGTCTGAAAGGGGAAACGGCGCTCAACCCCCCACTTGGGTGAACGCCGTTTTAGTTTTAAGGTTCGCGGCGGCTCAGGCCTCGGCTTCCTCGCCCTTGGCGCCGCGCTTGTACGGCCCCTTTTCCTTCCACTTGAGCCGCACCGGAATTCCGGCCAGGCTCAGGTCCTCGCGGATGCGGTTCTGGAGAAAGCCCTCGTAGGCGCGGGTCACGAAGTCGGCGCGGTTGCAGAAGATGGCAAAGGTGGGCGGCGCGGTTTCCACCTGGGTCATGAAGTACATCCGCAGCTTCTTGCCGTGGAAGTTCGGCACCGACTGGCGCATCTGCCAGACCTCCAGCCAGCGGTTCAGTTCGCTGGTGGGCACGCGGCTCTGCCACTTGTCGTGCAGCTTCATGGCCTCGGCCAGCATGTCGTGGATGCCGTAGTCGTTGATGGCGCTGGTGTACACGCGCGGCGCGTAGCTGATGTGGTGCAGCTTCTGGTTCAGGTCCTTTTCCGTGCTCTTGAGGTCCGCGTCGGGGATCAGGTCCCACTTGTTGACCACCACGATCACCGGCTTGCCGCTGTCGTAGGCCAGGTTGGCGAGCTTGAGTTCGTGGTCGCCCAGCTCGTCGGCATTGACCACCAGCCAGATCAGATCGCTGCGGCCAATCGCGGCCTGGCTGCGCTGGATGGCATAGTCCTCGATGGCGGTGTCGGGCTTCTTGCGAATGCCTGCCGTGTCCACCAGCACGAAGCGCTGCCCGCCGTAGTCCCATTCCACGTCCAGGCTGTCGCGGGTGGTGCCCGGCTGATCGGCCACGATGGCGCGGTCACTCTGCACAATCGCGTTCAGCAGGCTGGACTTGCCCACGTTGGGCCGCCCGATCAGCGAGATGCGAATGGGGGCGATTTCCGGCACGTCCTCGTCGTCTTCCGGCAGGTGGGTCATCACGCGGTCCATCAGGTCGTCGAGGCCGCGCGCGTGCTCGGCGCTGATCGGCACCGGATCGCCGAAGCCCAGGCCCCACAGCTCGGCCAGGTAGACCTCATGCTTCTGGCTGTCGATCTTGTTGGCGACCACGATCACCGGGGTGCCCAGGCGGCGCAGCCAGTCGGCCACCTCGTAGTCGGCGGCGGACAGGCCCTCGCGTGGGTCCAGCACGAAGATCACGGCCTGCGCGCCCTCCATGGCCCACTCGGCCTTCTCGCGGATGGCGGCCTCCCACTCGTCGCCGCTCCACAGGCCGCCGGTGTCCACCAGCGTGATGCGGTGGTTCTGGTACAGCATCGTGCCTTCCTTGGCGTCACGGGTCACGCCGGGGAAGTCGGCCACTACGGCCTCGCGCCGCCCCACCAGACGGTTGAACAAACTTGATTTGCCGACGTTGGGTCGGCCCACAATGGCAACTTTATGCATTTTCAGAACGCTCCTTCGGTTTCGGTCAGCCCCGGCGTCAGGGGCTTTCCCGCCGATCTTCCCCGCGTGGTTCTCGCCGACGTGGCGAAGCGCAGGAGAAGTACAAGAGGAACAGTCTACACGCTGCGGCAGTCAAAAGACAGGCAGGTCAGGCACCATTGCGCTGTTTCGCCAGCCCCCGCCACCACTCCGACACTCAGGACAGGGCAAGTGACCTGAAGACTTAAAGGAGGCTCTGCTCAGCCGGCGGCCCGTCCGCCCTAAGGTGAGGTCATGCTCAGTGTATGGTTCCGTCCACTGCTGATTGGGGCGGTGTATCTGCTGGCGTGGTACGGGCTGGACGTGGCCTCGCAGCAGTTCGCCGTGACGCCGGAGGTCACCGTGTGGTACCCGGCGGTGGCGCTGGACGTGGTCCTGCTGCTGGTCTTTGGCCTGCGCTTCTGGCCGCTGCTGATCCTGAGCCGCCTGGTGCATGCCTTTTTCGTGGTGGAGCCTCTGCCCGCGCTGCCCCTGCTGGCCTCCGTCGTGGCGATGGTGGTCCCCACGCTGGGCGCAGGGTGGGCACTGCTGCGCCCGCTGCACGTCAATCCCCGGCTGCCGCGCCTGCGCGACGTGGCGCTGTTCGTGGGGGTGGCGATCCTGGGCGCGCCGCTGGTGGCGGCGGCGCTGCAGGTCTTCACCCTGACGGCCACTGGCCTGCTGCCCGCCGGGCGCGGTGTCACCGAAACCCTGCAGTTGTGGGCGGGCAGCGCCACCGGCGTCGGGCTGCTGGCGCCCCCACTGCTGCTGCTGCTGGGCCGCTGGCCGGACCTGTGGACCGCCGCGCCCGCCGAGGCCCCCGATCAGCCGCCGGAACCCCGGGGCCGCGAAGATCCGGCCCGCACCGGGGGCTGGTCCTGGGTGTGGGTCCGTGACGCCGCCGTGGCCACCGTGCTGGTGGTGCTGGCGGTCTGGGCGGGGTACGGGGGACCGCGTGGGACCAGCCTGAATTACAGCTACGCCCTGTTCATTCCGGTGCTGTGGATCGCCACCCGCCACGGCTTCGCCCCGGCCGCCGTGTGCGTGCTGGCGCTGAACGTGGGGGTGGCCCTGCTGACTGTGGGCCGCATCCAGAGCGGCAGCGGACTGGCGCTGCAATTCGGGTTGGTGACGGTCACGGTTTCGGGACTGCTGCTGGGGGCGGTGATCCGCGAGCGGCAGCACCTGGGCGCGCGGCTGAGCCAGCTGGCGCTGCATGACCCGCTCACCGGGCTGGGCAACCGCCGCCTGTTCGCCGAGCGGGTGACGCAGGCGCTGGAGGCCCACCCCCCGCTGAACAGTCTGGCCGTGCTGCTGATGGACTTCGACAACTTCAAGGCCATCAACGACAGCCTGGGCCACAGCGCCGGGGATCAGGTGCTGATCGTGGCCGGACAGCGGCTGCGGGCCAGCGTGCGCCCGGACGACACGGTGGCCCGCCTGGGCGGCGACGAATTCGCGGTGTTGCTTCAACACCTGCCCGGTCCCCAGCAGGCCCTGGAGGCGGCGGACCGGCTGCTGCGCGCGCTGGAACCGGTGGTCGCCGTGCAGGGGCTGGAGTGGCAGGTCCGCGCCAGCCTGGGCATCGCCCTGCACGACCGAGTAGAAGACGGACAGCCGCTGAACGGCGAGACGCTGCTGCGCAACGCGGACGTGGCCCTGTACCACGCCAAGGCCCACCGCCGGGGCCGCGCCCAGGTGTTCGACGACGCGATGCACCGCACGGTGGTGGACCGGCTGGAACTGGAAGGCGAGCTGCGGGTGGCCATTGCCGAAGATGCGCTGGAGGTCTGGTATCAGCCGGTGATCGACCTGGAGAACGGCCACCTGCGGGCCTTCGAGGCGCTGGTCCGCTGGCGGCACCCCACACGCGGCCTGCTGCCCCCCAAGACGTTCATCCCGCTGGCCGAGGACACCGGCCTGATCGTGCCGCTGGACCGCTGGATGCTGCGCGCGGCGGCCCGCGAGATCGCCGGTTGGGCGCCCGCACCGGGCCGCCCGCCCCCCGCGCTGGGCGTCAACCTCACGGCGGCCCAGTTGCACCTGCCCGACCTGGGCAACGAGATCCGGAGCGTGCTGGAAGACACGGGGCTGGCGCCGGAACAGCTGACGCTGGAGCTGACCGAGAACGTGTTGATGGATGACCGCGCCGCCACGCTGGCGACCATGCGCGCGCTGCGCGGCCTGGGCATCGGGCTGGCGCTGGACGATTTCGGCACCGGCTACTCGTCCCTGAGCTACCTGCGGCGCTTTCCGATCAGCGACCTGAAGGTGGACCGCAGTTTCATCGAGGATCTGGACGGGAGCCGCAGCGGCACGGCGCTGGTGCGCGCGGTGGCCGAACTGGGGCGCGCGCTGAGGCTGACCACCGTGGCCGAGGGCATCGAGACCGCGCAGCAGTACGCGCTGGTGCGCGAGCTGGGCTTCACGCTGGCGCAGGGCTTCTATATCTCGCCCCCGCTGGATGCACGGGCCGCGCGGACGCTGGCGCAGCAGCCGGGACCCCTCGTCGCCCCCACGGGGGAGATCACCGGCAGCCACGGCCAACGGTGGTCATAAGACGAGGCACCCTCAGTCTGGCCGCCGGTCCCCCTCCGCAACGGCCCGGTCCAGCGTCATGAACGTCAGGTCATACGGGTTGCGCCCGTCTGCCGCCCGCTCACGCCGCGCGGTTTCGGTCCACTCGCCCGGCAACTCCGGAAAGAAGGTGTCACCCCCGATGTCCGCGTGGACCAGGGTCAGTTCCACCCGCGTCACCCGGGGCAGGTAAAGCCGGTAGATCTCCTCGCCGCCGATGATCCTGGGATCCGGGTCATGGGCGGCTTCCAGCGCTTCTTCCGGCGAGTGGACGACGGTGCAACCGGGCGCCTCGAACGCCGGATTGCGGGTCAGCACGATGTTCTGGCGGTCGGGCAGCGGCTTGCCAATCGAGTCGTAGACCTTGCGGCCCATGATCACGGGCCTGCCCACCGTCAGCCGCCGGAAATGCGCCAGATCGGCGGGCAGACGCCACGGCAGGTCACCGTCCCGGCCGATCACGCGGTTCTCGGCCATCGCCACCACGTAGGTTAATCGCGGGGTCAAACGGCCACCGCCGCCTTGATGTGCGGGTGCGGTTCGTAGCCGGTCAGCCGGAAATCCTCGTAGCGGAAGTCCAGCAGGTCTTTCACGTCCGGATTCAGGTGCATGGTGGGCAGCGGCCTGGGCTCGCGCGTCAGCTGCTCGCGCGCCTGCTCCAGATGGTTGCTGTACAGGTGGCAGTCGCCGCCGGTCCAGATGAACTCGCCCGGCTGCAGCCCGCACACCTGCGCCACCATCATTGTTAGCAGAGCGTAGGAGGCGATGTTGAACGGCACGCCCAGGAACATATCGGCGCTGCGCTGGTACAGCTGACAGCTCAGCCGCCCGTCGGCCACGTAGAACTGAAACAGGACGTGGCACGGCGGCAGGGCCATCTCCTCGATCTCGCCCACGTTCCAGGCCGACACGATCAGGCGGCGAGAATCGGGGTTGGTCTTGATCTGCGTCACCAGCTGTTTGATCTGGTCGATGTGCCGCCCCTCCGCCGTGGGCCAGCTGCGCCACTGCACCCCGTAGACCGGGCCGAGTTCGCCCGCCTCGTCCGCCCATTCGTCCCAGATCCTCACCCCGTGGTCCTGCAGATACCCCACGTTGCTGCTGCCCGACAGGAACCATAGCAATTCGTGGATGACGGACTTCAGGTGAATCTTCTTGGTCGTGACCAGCGGAAAACCGTCGGCCAGATCGAAGCGCAGCTGCGCGCCAAAAAGGCTGCGGGTGCCGGTGCCGGTGCGGTCGGTTTTGACCGCGCCGTGGTCCAGAATCTGGCGCATCAGGTCGAGGTAGGGCTGCATGGGCCACAGTGTAGGGAAGCGGGGGGTCCAGCGTCTCCCGGAGGAGGCCCTATGCTGACCGGCATGGCCCGCAAAACACCCGATCCCAGCTGGTATGCCCCGCCCAAAGCCGCCGATCCCTGCGTGTTGTGTGGCCGCGAGGCCCCCAACATGACCGATCACCACCTGGTCCCCAAATCGCAGGGGCGGCGCCAGGGCGTCCGGCTGGGCGACATTCCCACCGTGCGGATGTGCGCGGCCTGCCAGGGCTACTTGCAAAAGACCTTCAGCAACGCGGAACTGGCCGGCGAGCTGAACACCGTGGAGGCCATGCTGGAGCGCGAGGAGATTCAGCGCTTCGTCGCCTGGGTCCGCAAGCAGCCGCTGACCAAGGGCGTGCGGGTCCACTGAGCACCCGTCCACTGAGCGCCCGCCGCCGAACTCTAAAGGGCGCGGCAAACCCGGCCTTCAGCCGGCGGGCATCCCGGCCCCGTAGACTGCCGTGGTGAACCCCGTCAAAACGGCTTTCAAGCTGGCGCTGCCCGTGCTGGAGCGCGCGGTTCTGGCCGCTGACCGGGCCATCAGCGGCTACGTGCAGCCGCGCCGGGCGCGGGGCAAGCTGATCTTGCAGCCCTACGTCGGCTGGGGCACCCCTCACAGCGTGGAGCTGACCGGCCGCGTGCTGCTGCCACGTACCCTGTCGCCGCCCGACATCGGGGACCGGCGCTGGCGTAATTTCGTGAACAGCATGCGCCGCCTGTTCTCCCGCGAGGTGGGCGGCGCGCGGGTCAGCGGCGTGCTGGACGGCCTGAGCGTGAGCACCGTCAGCGACGACGACGGCTACTTTACGCTGACCTTCACGCCCCTCAGCCCGCTGCCCGGCGGCTGGCACGAGGCGGCGCTGAGTCTGGAAGGCCGGGAAGGCCGGACCCGCGCCCGCGTGCAGGTCATCCACGAGGCCCGCTTCGGGGTGATCAGCGACCTCGACGACACCGTGATTCAGTCGGACGTGACCAGCCTGCCGCGCATGCTGATCACCGCCCTGACCGGCAACGCCCGCACCCGCTCGCCGTTTCCGGGGGTGGGGGCGCTGTACCGCGCGCTGGCCCGCGAGGCCGAGGGGCGCAATCCGGTCTTCTACGTGTCCAGCAGTCCCTGGAATTTCTTCGATCTGCTGTGGCAGTTTCTCGATTACCGCCGCATTCCGCTGGGACCGATGTTTCTGCGCAGCTGGGGGGGTGGCCTGCTGGCCGGGCACGGCGGCCACAAGCACGGCGTGATCACCCGCCTGTTCGAGCGCTTTCCGGACCTGAAGTTCGTGCTGATCGGCGACAGCGGCGAGCAGGACACCCTGATCTACTCGGAAGTGGTCCGCCGGTACGCAGGCCGCGTGCTGGCCGTGTATATCCGTGACCTGACCGGAGCGTTCCGGGACGAGACGGTCCTGAAGCTGCGCGGCGAACTGGCCCGCGCGGGCGTCGATCTGGTGCTGGCCGCCGACAGTCTGAACGCCGCCGGGCACGCCATGGCGATGGGGCTGATCACCCCCGGCGAGTACCGCAGCGTGCTGGTCAGCGTGACCGGCCCCACCGAACGCTGATCCATCCCCCGGCAGGCGTCGCCCAAAAAAACCGCCCTCCCAGTTCGGGGGGCGGGCAGGTACGGCTCAGGCTCAGTCTTTCGGCGCGTCCAGGGTCTTGGGCGGCTTGCGGGGCTTGGTGGCGCCTGGCATGTTGGGGGCGGCCTTGGCGATCACGGTCTTGCTGCTGCTCGCGCCCCCCGCACCGGCGGCCACGGCTGTTTTCTGCACTCGCTGGCCGATGGTGGCGGTCTCGGCCTCCACCTGCTTGTTGATGATCACCTGCTGCACGATGCCAATCAACGTGGACACGATGATGTAGATGGTCACGCCGGCCGGGAAGGTCAGCGCAAAGTACAGGAAGATCAGGTAGATGAACGCCTGCTGGCGGAACATCTGCGGGTTCTTGCGGGTCATCACGTACAGCTGCCCGATGTTCACGATCAGGTACAGCAGCGCCAGGATGTAGAAGGGATCAGGAATGGCGAGGTCCGGCAGCCACAGGAAGCCGCTGTCGAACTCGAAGTTCCGGATGGTGGACCACAGCGCGATCAAGACCGGGAAGGGAATGAAGGTGGACAGGCAGCCGGCCGGGTTGAAGTTGTAGTCCTTGTACAGCCGCTGCATCTCGGCCTGCATGGCCACCTGCGAATCGCGGTCCTTGCGGTCTTTGTACTTGTCCTGAATCTCCTTGATCTTGGGCTGCATCACCTGCATGCGGGCGGTGGTGCGGCCCTGCGCCTGCATCAGCGGCCACATGATCGCCCGCAGCAGCACGGTCAGCAGCAGCAGCACCAGGCCCCAGTTGCCCACCACCTTGTAGATCGACTCCATGATCTTGACGATCACCAGACTGATTTGGCCGAAGATGTTCGGCTGGAACAGCCCCGGCAACTCGCTGTAGCCGCTCTGATACAGGTGGATCAGCTCGTTCTTGCCGCCGTAGACCTCCAGGTTGCTGGCGGCCGGCAGGCTGGCGGTGATCAGGCCCTGCTCGCCCCCGGTCAGCGTGGCGCCCACGGTGGTGCCCTTCTGAGGGCGAATAATCAGCGCGTGCGCCAGCTGGTTGGGCTTTTCCTGCAGGGCGGCGTACTGGATGTTGTCCACCTTCAGCGTCCCGCTGCCCTGCACGGAGGCCAGTTCCCCGCCCACCGGCACGGCCTTCACGCTGGGATTGTCGGCCTTGCCCAGACCGGGGAACAGCATATTGACGGTGGCCGGGCCGCCCGTGACGTCCGTCTTCAGGTCAATCTTGAAATTGCGCGGGTGCATCGTGACCGTCTTGGTCACCGAGACGCCGTTCTGGGTGTACCGGAACACGGCGGTCTGCTCGTTGGCCGGGAGGTCCGTGTTCAGCTGCGGCACGCTGGTCTCGGCAGGCTGCGCCGGATCGAGGCCGCCGCCGCTCAAGGCCAGCGCCTTGCGGTCCCCCACCATGTTGACCAGGCTGCCCTGCGCCTTAAGCCCGCTGAGATCGACGCTGCCGTCGGCCTTGCGCTTGATGTACGGGGTGCCGGCGTAGCTCTTGACGAACCAGCCGATCACCTCGCCGCGCGCGTTGAACACCACGTCTTGCAGGTTGCTGGTGGCGATGTACTCGTCGCCCGGCTGGCCGTCATAGTCGGCGGTGATCCAGTTGGAGGTGATGGCCTTGCCGAACACCGGCAGCGGCCCGGTCTGCCCGCAGCCCGTGAGCAGCAGCGCGCCCGTGGCAGCGATCAGAAGAAGTAACAGTCTGGGTTTCATCAGGATACGGGTCTCTTTTTAGGGGAAGGGCTTGTCTGGGAGGCAGGCGGCAGTGGAGCAGCCGGAGGTGGAGTGCTGACCTCCAGCGGGGAAGGTCCAGGAAAGTGCTCCGGAACCGGATCGTAGCCTCCCGGCACCAGCGGATTGCAGCGCAGCACCCGCCACGCGGCCAGCCAGCCGCCCCCCAGCGCCCCGTGACGCTCGATGGCCTGCGCCGCGTACTCCGAGCAGGTGGGCGTGAACCGGCAGGTGGGCACCGGCTTGCGCGGCGACAGTACGCGCTGGTAATAGCGCACGGCCCCCACCAGCCCGCGTGAGGCGAGGCTCATGGGCGGTCCTTGGGAGACGTGGGGGCAGCCGGGGTCACGCGCTCAGATACGCGGCCAGATTGCCGGGGGTTCCCGGACTTGCCGCCGCGCTTGGCCTGATCAGGAGCTTTGGCAATCGCGCGGGCCAGCGCCGTCTGCAGGTCTGCGAACGGCACGCTCAGCACGCCCGGATTGGGCAGCAGGATGGCGCGGCACGGCGGCAGCCCCCCCGGCAGGGTCCGCAGCGCCTCGCGCACGCGGCGGCGCACGCGGTTGCGGTCCACGGCGCGCCTCAATGTCTTCTTGGACACCACGATGCCCATGATGGCGCGCGGCCGCCACGCCTCGCCGTAACGCGGGCGGTATTCGGTCAGGCGCAGCGTAAACAGCGGATCACGCACCGCCACGCCGTGGTTGCGGACCTTACGGAACTCGCGGTCCCCACGCAAAGAGTCCAGCGCCACCGGACGGCGGGGCCGTGCCTGCGTGGCGCTGGGCTGTTCAGGAGGAGCGATAGGGTCCCGCTTCCGACGGGCCTTACTCGTCGGCGACGGTCAGCTGGCGGCGGCCCTTGGCCCGGCGACGCGCGATGATGTTCCGGCCAGCCTTGGTTTTCATGCGTGCGCGGAAGCCGTGGGTCTTGGCCCGCTTGCGGACGTTGGGTTGGTAAGTACGCTTCATGGTCGTTCTCCTTCCAGACGGCCCACACGGTCTGTGGTGGGCGGCCAGTGCTGTGTGGGTTGCCCGGTAAAAGCAGCAAGTCCCGCCCCCGCTGGGGGGGCAAACTGGAGAAGTGTAGCACGCTGGGGCAGGCGGGAAAAGGGGCGGGACACGCCAGGAAGAGACAAAGGGCGGAGGACAGAGTGGCATTTCAGGGGCGGCAGTGGGAGAAAAGGGAGAAAAGACGTCCTGAGGCCTCGCTCAGCGGTTACAATTTTCACTGTATGCACTTTGATGCCCGCCCGAGACCCCGGAACGATGTTCGATGACCCAGGTTGCCCCCGGCGAGAAAGACAGTGGCCTGCCCCTGTCCAGGGACACCATGACCCTGCTTAACCGGATCGAGCAGGACTGGCAGCGGATGCGCCCCGAACTCGACGCGTCGCCCATGCTGACCGGCCTGTTGCTCGACCGCCTGGGCAGCGCCTTCGCGCGCCACATCGAGCAGACCTACAGGGAGGAAGGCATCAATTCCTCGAACTGGGATCTGCTGCTGACGCTGCTGCGCTCGGCCCCGCCGCAGGGCCTGACGCACACCGAACTGAGTGAACTGACCGCCATCTCCGGGCCGTCCATGACCAACCGGGTGACCCGCCTGCTGGACAAGGGTCTGGTGGAGCGGGTGGTCAGCGCCAAAGACCGCCGCTCGGCCCTGGTGCGCCTGACGCCGCAGGGGCGCGAACTGGTGGAACGCCTGCTGCCCCAGCACATCGAGCGTGAGCAGCAGGCCCTGAGCGTGCTGACCGGCGAGGAGCTGCGCGCCCTGACCGGGATTGCCATGAAACTGGTGGGCCACCTGGAAGTGCAGGCCGTGGACGAGGAAGCGGAAGCGGACGCAAAAGTCGGTTCCTGACGGACTGGCCGCACAAAGGAGCGTATGGAAGATGCAGCCCCCTTTCAACAGGGAGGCCGCACTTTTTGAGGATTTGAAGCCAGCAAAAAACGGAACCTGTGCCTCTGGACGCTTCTATTTTCTGAATCAGCTGTGGCTCTTCAGCGCTGTGGAAAAGCAGACGGCACAACATCTCCCGCCTCTCTATTTTTATAGAATGAAATTTATTCTCACTGTTTGACAAATAGACGTCTAAGTTTTACTCTGTGGTCAACCAGTTCACAGGAGGCAAGGCGTATGGCGAAGATGAGAGCAATCGAAGCGGCGGTGGAAGTCCTCAAGAAGGAAGGGGTGGACATCGCCTTCGGCGTTCCCGGCGCGGCGATCAACCCGCTGTACGCGGCCATGAAGAAGCTCGGGGGAATCGAGCACATCCTGGCCCGTCACGTGGAAGGGGCCTCGCACATGGCCGACGGCTACACCCGCGCCAAGTCCGGCAACATCGGCGTGTGCATCGGCACCAGCGGCCCTGCCGGCACCGACATGATCACCGGGCTGTACGCGGCCATCGCGGACTCGGTGCCGATCCTGTGCATCACCGGTCAGGCCCCGCGCGCCCGCCTGTACAAGGAAGACTTCCAGGCGGTGGACATCGAGAGCATCGCCAAGCCGGTGACCAAGTGGGCCGTGACGGTGCGCGAGCCGGCGCTGGTGCCGCGCGTGTTCCAGCAGGCCTTCCACGTCATGCGTTCGGGCCGCCCTGGCCCCGTGCACATTGACCTGCCCTTCGACGTGCAGATGGCCGAGATCGAGTTCGACATTGACACCTACGAAGCCCTGCCCGCCTACAAGCCGCAGGCCAGCCGCGCCCAGATCGAGAAGTCGCTGGAGCTGCTGTTCGCCTCGGAGCGCCCCCTGCTCGTCGCGGGCGGCGGGATCATCAACGCGGACGCCAGCGACGATCTGGTGGCCTTCGCCGAACTGACCGGCATTCCGGTGATTCCCACGCTGATGGGCTGGGGCGCCATTCCCGACGACCACCCGCTGATGGCGGGCATGGCGGGCCTCCAGACCTCGCAGATGTACGGCAACGCCACGGTGCTGGCCTCGGACTTCGTGTACGGCATCGGCAACCGCTGGGCCAACCGCCACACCGGCAGCGTCGAGAAGTACACCGAGGGCCGCAAGTTCGTTCATATCGACATCGAACCCACCCAGATCGGGCGCGTGTTCGGCCCCGACTACGGCATCGTGTCCGACGCGGGCGCGGCCCTGAAACTGATGGTGGAGGTGGCGCGCGAGCTGCGGCAGGCCGGAAAACTGCCCGACTACGGCGAGTGGGCCGAGCAGTGCCGCGAGCGCAAGCGCACCATGCTGCGCAAGACGCACTACGACAACGTGCCGATCAAGCCGCAGCGCGTGTACGAGGAAATGCTCAAGTCCTTCGGGCGCGACACCGTGTATGTCAGCACCATCGGCCTGTCGCAGATCGCCGCCGCGCAGTTCCTGCACGTGTACGGGCCGCGCCAGTGGATCAACGCCGGACAGGCCGGGCCGCTGGGCTGGACATTGCCTGCCGCGCTGGGCGTGGTGGCCGCCGACCGCAGCAAGACCGTGGTGGCCCTGAGCGGCGACTACGACTTCCAGTTCATGATCGAGGAACTGGCTGTGGGCGCGCAGTTCAAGCTGCCCTACGTGCATGTGCTGGTCAACAACAGCTACCTGGGCCTGATCCGCCAGTCGCAGCGCGGCTTCGAGATGGACTACCAGGTGCAGCTGGCCTTCGACAACATCAACAACCCTGATCTGAACGGCTACGGCGTGGATCATGTGGCCGTCGCCGAGGGCCTGGGCTGCCGCGCCATCCGCGTGACCGAGCCGGGCAAGATCAAGGCCGGGCTGGAAGAGGCCAGGGAGCTGGCCCAGAAGTTCCAGGTGCCGGTGGTGCTGGAAGTCATTCTGGAGCGCGTCACCAACATCAGCATGGGCACCGAGCTGGACAACGTGGTGGAGTTCGAGGAACTGGCCGACGCCCGCGAGGACGCGCCGACGGCGATTGCGATGCTGGACTGAATGTTGATGGTCGAAGGGTGATGGTTGATGGAAAAAGCGTGCAGAAGGCCGATGGCTAAAGGCAGAGAGCTTTTTCTACGCACCACGTCCTGTCCCCCTTCTTCCCCACAACCTACAGCCCACAACCCACCTCCCCTCCGAAGGAGCCTCCATGCCCAAATACGCCGCCAACCTCACCATGCTGTTTCAGGAACACGACTTTCTTGACCGCTTCGACGCGGCGGGCAATGCCGGGTTCAAGTTCATTGAGTACATGTTCCCGTATCCCTACGACGCCGCCGAGCTGCGCGCCAGGCTGGATGAGAACGGGCAGACGCAGGCGCTGTTCAACCTGCCGGCGGGCGACTGGCCCGGCGGGGACCGTGGGATTGCCGTTCAACCGGGCCGTCAGGACGAGTTCCGCGCGGGTGTGGACCGGGCGCTGAGCTACGCCGACGTGCTGTACAAGGGCGTGCAGGGGCCGAAGCTGGTCAATGTCCTTGTCGGGAAGGCCGAGGGCGACGAGGCCACCACGCGCAAAACGGTGGTGGGCAACCTTCAGTACGCCGCCGACAAGCTGGGCGACGCGGGGCTGACGCTGATCGTCGAGCCGCTGAATCCCTACGACGTGCCGGGCTTCTACCTGTACGGCACCCAGAACACCCTCGATCTGCTGGATGAAGTCGGGCGCGACAACGTGAAATTGCAGTACGACTTCTACCACATGCAGCGCGTGGAAGGCCGCCTGACCGAAACGGTGCGCGCTCATCTGGACCGCATCGCCCACATCCAACTGGCCGACGTGCCGGGCCGCCACCAGCCAGGAACCGGCGAGATCAACTATCCCTTCCTGCTGGCCGAGCTGGACCGCCTGGGGTACGAGGGTTACGTGGGTCTGGAGTACATCCCGGAAGGGCGCACGGAAGACACGCTGGGCTGGCTCAAAGAGTTGGCGAAGGTCTAAGGGTCAAGGGGCTGAGGGTCTAAGAACAGCGCCCCCTCTCTTTCCTTAGACCCTTTGACGCTCAGACCCTTAGACTGCCGCCTTTCAATCCCACACAACTAAAGGAGAAACCAACATGGCACAGCAAGAAACCATCGGATTTATCGGCCTGGGCATCATGGGCAAACCCATGGCGCTGAATCTGGTCAAGGCCGGGTTCTCCGTCGTCGTCCACAACCGCACCCCCGAAGTGATGGACGAGCTGGTGGGGGCGGGCGCGAAGGCGGCCCACAGCGCGTGTGAAGTGGCGGAGCAGAGCGACATCATCATCACCATGCTGCCCGATTCGCCGCAGGTGGAAGAGGTGGCGCTGGGCGAGGGCGGCGTCATTGAGGGCATCAGGCAGGGCGCGCTGTTTATCGACATGAGCAGCATCTCGCCCAACACCGCGCGCAAGGTTCAGCAGGAACTGTCGGCCAAAGGGGCAGACGCACTGGACGCCCCGGTGTCCGGCGGGCAGGTGGGGGCGGAAGGCGCCACCCTGAGCATCATGGTGGGCGGCAGCGAGGAGGCCTTCAACCGCGCCAGGCCCGTGTTTGAAGCGGTGGGCAAGAACATCGTCTACATCGGCGGCCCCGGTGCGGGTCAGGTCACCAAGATCGCCAACCAGATCGTGGTGGGCCTGACCATCCAGGCTGTGTCCGAGGCGCTGACGCTGGCGAAGAAGTCCGGCGTGGACGTGGGCAAGGTGCGCGAGGCGCTGCTGGGCGGCTTTGCCCAGAGCCGCATTCTTGACCTGCACGGGCAGCGCATTCTGGACGGCAACTTCAAGCCTGGCTTCCGCACAAAGTTGCACCGCAAGGATCTGCGTCTGGCACTGGAAACGGGCCGCGAGGCCGGGGTACCGCTGTTCGCCACCGGCATCGCCGCCAACATCATGGACGCCATGATCGCGCAGGGCGACGGCGATCTGGATCACTCCGGCATGGCGAAGTTCTACGCCGAGATGAGCGGCCTCGAATAAAGGCTGCGGAACGCCGTGCGCGGTGCGCGGGAACGGCTTTAACCGCGTCCCGCGCACCGCGTACGGCCAACCTCCACTCTCCCCATTTGCCCTGCGAGGTCTTATGAACACCCGCTCACTGCTGGAACACGCGTACCGCGCCGCGCTGGAGGCCGCGAGTCCGGCGAAGCTGCTGGCCCCGCACCTGGGGGGCGAGAAGCCCGACTTCATCCTGGCGTTCGGCAAGGCGGCGCTGCCGATGGCCCGTGCGGCGCTGGAAGCCTTTCCTGGCGTGGAGACCCTGGTGATTGCGCCCAATGGCACCGAGAATCTGGAACTCCCGGCAGAGGCCACGCTGATGCTGTCCAGCCATCCGGTGCCCGACGCCTCCAGCGTGGCGGCGGCGGAAGCGGCGCTGGAACGGCTGGGCGCGTTGAACGAGGGGCAGCGGGCGCTGGTGCTGGTGTCGGGCGGCGGCAGCGCCCTGATGGCCGCCCCGGACGGCGTGACGCTGGAGCAGAAGGGGGCGCTGACCCGCGAATTGCTGCGCGCGGGGGCCGACATCGGCGAGATCAACACCGTCCGCAAGCACCTGTCGCGCACAAAGGGCGGACGGCTGGCGGCGGCCACGCGGGCGAAAGTCACGGCGCTGCTGATCTCGGATGTGGTGGGCGACGATCCCTCGGTGATTGCCAGCGGCCCCACCGTGCCAGACCCCACGACGTTCGCGGAGGCTCTGGCCGTGCTGGAGCGTTACGGCATCGCGGCCCCGGAAGCCCGCCAGCACCTTCAGGCCGGCGTGGACGGTCACGTGCCCGAAACGCCGAACCGCCTGCCGCACGTCACCAACACCGTGATCGGCTCCAACCGCCATCTGCTGGAAGCGGCACAGGCGTCCATCGAGGGCCAGGGGGTGCGGGCGGTCATTCTCTCGGACAGCTTCGAGGGCGAGGCCAGCGAACTGGCGCGGGCGCACGCGGCGATGGCGCGCAGCGTGGAGAAATACGGCGATCCGGTACAGGCCCCAGTGGTGCTGCTGTCGGGCGGAGAAGCCACCGTGACCCTGCGCGGCGACGGTGTGGGCGGGCGCAACCTGGAATTTGCGCTGGCGCTGCTGCTGGCGCTGGGCGAGGACGGCTTCTACGCCCTCTCGGCCGGTTCGGACGGCGTGGACGGCTCCAGCCCGGCGGCCGGAGCGTTCCTGACCCCCGACAGTCTGAAACGGGCGCGGGAAGCCGACCTGGATGGACGCGAGTCTCTGGAGCGCAACGATTCCGGCTCGTTCTTCGCGGCGCTGGGCGACACCCTGGTTACCGGCCCCAGCGGGCATAACCTCAACGACTTGCGGTTGATCGCGGTGGGCTTGCCGGAAGACTGACCTTTCTCGCCAAAACGACAAATAGCACCGAATCCAACAAACGGATTCGGTGTTTTTTCTTGCAATCCAATCCAGAATTTAATCGGCTCACAGACTGTACGGCGAGGTACGTCTCTTTTGAGAAGGGCCATTTAGGATGCGTCATCAAAGAGAGCGCAGGATATTCAATTGTGAATGGTTCTCTTCGACTGTTCCGGTCATTTTTTGAAAGTACGCCATCACACTTCAGGAGGAACAACCATGAAAAAGATGCTTCTTTGCACCACCCTGCTGTTCACCGGTGTCGCCTTTGCCGGCGGCGGTAGCTCCATGCCCTCAGGCAACACCATCGCTGCCATCGTGTCGAACGATCCCAACTTCAGCACCCTGCTGGCCGCCGTGAAGGCCGCCGGACTCGTGGAAACCCTGAGCAGCCCCGGCCCCTTCACGGTGTTCGCGCCCACCAACGCCGCCTTCGCCAAGATTCCGCAGGCGGATCTGAACGCCCTGCTGAATGACCCGGCTGCGCTGAAGTCCGTGCTGCTGTACCACGTGGTGCCCGGCAAGGTCACCGCCTCGCAGGTCACCGGATTGACCAGCGCCACCACCGTCAACGGCGCAGACCTCAACATCTCCACCAGCGGCGGCATGGTCATGATCAACGACGCCACCGTGACCAAGGCCGACATCATGGCCAGCAACGGCGTGATTCACGTCATCGATACCGTGTTGATGCCCTGAGCGAAAACAGTTGGAACACCATGGGGAGAGACGCTTACGGGCCTCTCCCCATTCACCGTTCGCACCGCACGAAAAGGGAACGCATCCTATGACCGCATTCAAAGTTCTGCTGATCTCCTCGGGCCTCGCGGGGCTGGGCGTTCTGCTGGCCGGCTGCGGCCCCGCCGAGGCCGTGACGCAGGCGCAGGCGGCGCCGGTTGTGGCTGCCGTTGCCCCGCCGCCTTCGGCACCCACGGCACCCCAGACGGTTGCGGCCTCCGCCCGCGCCGCGCCGGAGCCTGATCGCCCGCAGGCGATGGAGCTGCGCTGGACGGCGCCCGAGCCGCGTCTGGTGGGCAACCGGGTGGAACGTCCGCTGCTCAACAAGTCAGCCAGTCTTGGGTTGACGCCCGAACAGGCCGCGCAGATCCGGCAGAGCGGCACGCTGGAACCAGTTCGGCAGGCCCTGGACGGCATCTATGCGGGCATCGAAGCCCGGCAGCCCCGCGACATCCGCTTTCGCCAGATCGGCCAGGACTGGATCGGTGAGGCCCGCACCGGCTGGAAGGTAGACCGCGAGGCCAGCGAGGCGGCGCTGCTGGGGGCGATCCGGGACGGTCAGCCGCGCAGCGCTCTGAAGCTTGTGCTGGAGGCTCCGGCCCGCAGCGTGCGCTGGGCCGCCGAGAAGAAACTGGGCCATCTGGCCAGCGGCCAGTCGAGCTTCGCGGGCAGTCCCGACTTCCGGGTGCACAACATCCGCACGGGCGCGGGGCGGGTGCAGGGCGCGTGGGTGGCGCCGGGGCAGACCTTCAGCTTCAATGCGCTGATCGGGCCGATCACTTCGGCCACCGGCTTTCAGGGCGGCTACGTGATTGTGGGAGACACGCTGTCCACCGAGGACGGCGGCGGCATCTGTCAGGTCAGCACCACGGTGTTCCGGGCCGCCTTCAACGCCGGGTTGCCCATCACCGAGCGCCACGAACACTCGTATCTGGTGGGCTACTACGAGGAACCGGGCCTGGACGCCGCCGTCTACGCGCCGGGCAAGGATCTGCGCTGGACGAACGACACCGCCGCGCCGCTGCTGGTGCAGGCCGACTGGGATCTGAAGGCCGAGACACTGACGGTCAGCCTGTTCGGCGCAGATGACGGACGGACGATCCGCATTTCCGAGCCGGCCATCAGTGCCCGCAGGCCCGCACCCGATCCGACGTTCATGGTGGATCGCGCCTTGAAGAAGGGCGAGGCAAGACGAGTGGACATGCCCGCTGCCGGAATGAAAGCGGTGATCACGCGCACGGTGACACTACCTTCTGGTCAACAGAAGAAACAGGATTTTGTCAGCCGTTACCGGGCGTGGGGCGGCGTGTTCGCGGTGGCTCCGGGGGATGAGCGGCTCCGGTAGGGCCGGGCAGGCTGGACCTTTCGCGGCTGGCCGGCTCTCGGCCCTGTAGCCTGAGCAGCGTGAGCGCCCGCCTGCCCCTGCCCCATCTCCGTCTTCCCGACACGCCGCCCGCAGCGGACGAGCAGCCGCTGGGCCACTTGCCGCTGACCGTGGTGGTGGGCGTGACCGGGGTGGGCAAAAGCACAGCGCTGAGCGCGCTGCAGAACCTGGGGAGGCAGAAGGTCTTGCCCAACCGCCGCGAGGTGGCCGACGCCGTGATGATCTGGCCGCAGGCGGGCCGCGCCGTGACCGACCGTGAGGAACGCTTTGCCCTGACCGCGCAGTACCGCGCCGGGCACCCTGGCGGCATGGCCCAGGCGCTGGGCTCGCTGCTGGCCGACACCCGCCACTGGGGGGCGGCCCCGCTGTTCGACGGTCTGCGCGGGCTGGATGAGGTCCGTTACGCTGCCCAGCACTTTCCGGCGTGGCGTTTCGTGGCGCTGGGGGCTCCCGACACGGTGCGGGTGCGCCGCCTGCTGGGGCGGGCGGACGGCTTCGATCAGGTGACCGGAACCAGCGCGACGGACGGCAACCTGCGGAGCGAACTGGCCGCCCTGTCCGGCGGATCTGCGGTGTTCAGCCCCGAAGACCTGGACAGTCTGGCCGCGCTGGAAGGTCCGGCATGCCCCGCCGCCGAACTTCTCGCGAAGGTGCGGATCGTGCTGAGCGAGCGCCGCCAGTACGATCCCGCCGCCGCCGAGACCTACCTGCGGACCCTGCCGCCCCAGCGGGCGCTGATTCTGGACACCGTGGCGCTGTCTCCAGCGCAGGTGGCCCAGGCGGTGCAGGCATGGGCATGAGCACAGAACCCCCCCAGACCGGCGTCACGGTCCAGCGGATCGAGGCCATTCCCTACCGCCTGCCGCTGACCTCCGCGCTGGCGTGGGGGGCGCATTCGGCGATGAACGCTGCCGAACATGTGCTGGTGCGCGTGACCCTCTCTGACGGCACGGTGGGACAGGCCGAGGCCACGCCGCGCCCCACCATCTACGGCGAGACGCCCGCCAGCGTGGTGGCGATCCTGGCTTACCTCTCCCCCGCGCTGAACGGGCTGGACATCGCCGACGAGGCCGGACTGAACCGGGTGCGGAACAGCGTGGCAAACAACCACACCGCGCGTGGGGCGCTGGACATGGCGCTGCACGACGCCCGTGCCCGCGCGGCGGGGCAGACGCTGTTCAGCACGATGCTGGGGCCGAATCCACGCGTGCGCGTCAGCTTCATCCTGGGGCTGGGCACCCCCGCCGAGATGCTGGCCGAGGCGGAACGGGTGGTGGCGGCGGGCGTGCGCTGCCTGAAGGTCAAGGTGGGCCGGGACCACGCCCGCGACCTGACGGTCATCGCCGAGCTGCGCCGCACGTTCGGGACCGGGGTGCTGCTGTATGCCGACAGCAACGAGACCCTGACCCCGGATACTGCTCTGGCCGCCCTGAACGCCATGCGGGAGGCCGGGCTGCTGTACGTCGAGGAGCCGTTGCCGGTGCGCGAGGTGCGGGCACGGGCCGAGCTGCACGCTCAGACGCCGCTGCCCATCGTGGCCGACGACAGCTGCTTCACGCCCGCCGACCTGAGCCGTGAGCTGGACTTCGACACCTTCGACGTGCTGAACGTCAAGACCGCCCGCAACGGCTTTACTGGCGGCGCGTGGATGCTGCGCGAGGCCGCCCGGCACGGCAAGCGCGGCATGGTGGGATCGCAGGCCAGCAGCGGGCTGGGCACGTTGCACGCCGCCCTGCTGTCCACCCGCGCCGAGGTCACCGAGCCGTGCGAACTGAGCTTCGTGCTGAAGCTGCAAGACGACCTGCTGAACCTGCCGATCCGCTTTCAGGACGGCTGGCTGGACGTAAGCGGGCTGACGGATCACGCCGTGGACCCCCGCAAGCTGGAGCGCTACCGCCTGTAACCTCCGGCCCGTTCTCGGCCTCGCTGGCCGGCGCAGTCAGGAGAGGCAGCTTCGTGACATCGGCCACGTTTTTTGCCGTCCTGCAAGAATTCTATGCAGGTGACAGACCTGTCAGAAAACAGGCCGGATAATATGAGGCATGGATCAAGGAATACTGAATGCCCTCGTGCTGCCGCTGCTGTTCAGCATCTGCGGCGGGCTGTACCTGTACGTGCGTTTCCCCGAGCGTCGTCCGCGCGCCCTGCTGGTCATGACGCTGTTTCAACTGGTGGGGGCCTACGGCTACGCCACCTCCCCCGACGACGGTCTGTTTGGCCTGCTGGTCCTGCACGCGGCAGTGGTCTTTATCCTGCTGGTGCGTCATCTGCAAGCCCCCACGATGCTGCCGGGCAACACGAGCCAGTAACGGGCAGGCCAGAGGCCCGCAACAGTATTCCAAGAACGCGAATCCAGAACAGAGCGCGGCGATCCCAGCGGGCAGGGATCGCCGTTATTCCTGGCCCTGAAGCCGGCCCCCGAACCCCTTCAGGCCAGACCCCGGCACCTACGGCAGGGCGGCGCGCACGGCGGCGGCAGCGTCCAGCAGCGGCAGCCCGCCCGCCCGGTTGACGCTGCCCCGCAGCAGGGCGCGGGTCTGCGCCGCGCTGAGGCTGGGATTGGCGCCGCGCATCAGGGCCACCACGCCGCTGACCACCGGGGCCGAGAAGCTGGTGCCGGCCTCCAGCCTGTACTGCTTGCCGTCCCCGCCGGAGGCCAGTACAGGAAGGTCCAGTTCTGCCCTGAAGCCGGGGCATCCCCGGCCCACCCCGCCCGGCGCGACAATGTCCAGGGCGCGGGGGTGTTCGGCGTCGGGGCGGGCGCTGTAGCAGGCCAGCTCCGTGTCACGGCTGCCCACCGCCCCCACCGCGATCACGTCCGGGTGGCTGGCCGGGTAATACACTCCCTCGTCCGGAGTGTTGCCCGCCGCCGCCACCACCACCGCCACCTGCGTCGCCCTGGTCAGCGCGGCGTCCAGCACCGCGTCGCCCTGAATATCCGGGGCGCCCAGGCTGATGTTGATCACCCGCGCACCCTGCTGAACGGCGTAATTCAGGCCTGCGGCCAGATCTGCCGTGCTGCCCAGACCGTTGCGGTCCAGGACCTCGGCGCCCAGCAGCGGGCCGCTCCAGACCACGCCCGCCACGCCCGCCCCGTTGTTGGTGTTCGCCGCGATCACGCCCGTGACCTCGGTGCCGTGGTCGCTGGCGCTCAGCTCGTCCCCATCGGGATCCGGCAGCAGACACGACACGGCGGCGCTCAGCCGGCCCTGCAATTCGGTGTGATTGCGGTCAGCCGCCGAATCCAGCACGGCCACCGTGGCGCCCTGCGGCGCCTTGCCCGCCGCCTTCAGCGCGTCCCACGCCTCCGGGACCCGGCTGCGCGTCAGGTAGGTCTGGAAGGCGTTGACCGTGGCCGTGTTCACCTTGATTTTCAGGCCCGCATTTCCTGGAAAGGCCGGATCGTTCGGCAGCCCCAGCGCGCGGTAGACGTAGTTGGGCTGGACCCGCAGGCCCGCCGCGCGCAGGCGCTGCGCGAAGGCGCGGTCCGCCTCGCCCGCCGGGGTCCGGGCCAGCCGCACCCCCGGCCCCACCGCCTGCAGGTGAACGCCCGACAGGGCCGCGAGGGCCTGGGCGCTGAGCCCCTCCGCCGCCCTGTCGGCCAGAACCAGCACCTGCCCCGGCACACGCGCGGCGTTCCAGTCGGCGGTGAAGGGCGGCCAGCTCACGGGGGCCGTTTCCAGCGCGGCCACGCTCCGGGAACGGCAGGCCAGCGGCTCCACCGGGTCTGGCTCCGGCGCGGGACTCTGGCCCGGACAGGCCGTGAGCAGCAGCGGCAACAGCAGAACAGGCAACAGCACACGGCGCGGCATAGTCCAGGGTACAGGCCGCGAACCTGAGACGCGTGGGGGCCAGCCGAAGCCGCCCCCAGTCCTCATTCCGTTTCCTTGCCCCGCCCCCCGGACACCGCCCGCGCCGTCCAGCCGCTGACCACCCGTTCCACGTTGTGTAGCACAGGATCACGGCAGTCGAGCTCCAGATCGTAAGGGACAAAAGTATGCACCGTCTGCGCGTCCCGGCGGGCGTCGCCAGGCCGGCGATCCCCGCGCGCGGCCTCCCGCCGCTCCAGTTCCTCGACTGGGCAGTGCAGGCCCACCAGAGTCACGTCGTACGGAGCAAGCAGCTCCCGCAGCTGATCCCATTGCGCCGAGTTCTCAAGAATCAGGTCCACCACCAGGTTGTTGCCTGCGCCCAGCAACGCGGGCAGGCAGCGGTAAAAGCCGCCAAAGACCTGCGGGCGGATGCGGCTCCACTCGCGGATCCGGCCCTGGGGCGTGCGCGGCAGCACGTCGGCATCGAACATGAAGAAGTCCAGCGAGAAATGCAGGAACGGCCCCGCCAGGGTGTCCGGCAACGCGTCGCGCAGCGCGCGGCACAGCGTGGTCTTGCCGGCGCTGGACGCACCGTTGATCAGGATGATCTGGCCGGGTGGCGGGGGCATGGCCGCAGTCTCTCACACGCGGTAATGCCGCGGTAATGCTCTCAGAAGAGGCTGCGGTCCGGTCCGTCCGGTTCGCCCACCCCCTCACGCCAGCCCCCCAGACCTGCCAGGAGGTTTTGCCCATGTCTGATCAGAACGCGGCCCAGACCGCAGCCACCCCGTCCCCGTCCCCCGCGCCGCTGCGGGTGGCCGACGCCATGCACCCCCGCGCCGTGAGCATCGACGCCCACGAAACGCTGGCGGGGGCCGTGGTCGCCCTGCAGGAACTGAAGGTCAAGCGGCTGCCGGTGCTGCAAGGCGGCAAGGTCATCGGCATCCTGACCGACGGCGAGGTGCGGCGAAACCTGCCGCCTCTCAAGGAAGGCCTGACCCCCTGGGCGTTCGCGGCCCGCGTCGGACGGGTGCGGGTGCGCGAGATCATGCGCCAGCCCGCGCACACGGTCACGCCCGAAACCCCGCTGGCGACGGCCATCCACACCATGCTGGAGCGGCACATCGGCGGGTTGCCGGTGGTGGACGAGGGCGGCGCGCTGCAGGGCATGCTGACCCTGACCGACGTGCTGCGCGCCGAGGCGAAAACCCCGCGGCTGCGCTGGGGCGCGGTGGAGCAGCACATGACGGCGGGCGTGGTGACCACCCCTGCGGGCGCCCCGGCCCACGAGGCGGCGGCCAAACTGAAGATCTCGCGCCTGCGGGTGCTGCCGGTGCTGGAAGGCGACGTGCTGGTGGGCCTGCTGCACGAATCGGATCTGGCAGAGGCCCTGGACCGCGCCAGCGCCGACCACGGCGACACGGTGATGGGCGGCCAGTTCTTCTTGCAGGGCCAGGTGGCCCGTGACCTGATGCGCCCGCCCACCGGACACCTGCGCGGCGGCGCTCCCATGCGCGACGCCCTGAGCCAGATGCTGACGCTGGACGTCCACGGCCTGCCGGTGGTGGACGACGACGGCCAGCTGCTGGGCGTGGTGACCATCAGCGACGTGTTGAAGACCGTGCTAGGCCAGCAGCCGGGCTGACGCGGAGGCCGACTCAGCCCCCGCCGCGCCACCCCGTAACCTCTCCCCCCCTCCTGCGCCGCCGTCTGCTCCAGACTGGCGGCGTGTCGGTGCCCGCTCCCTTCCCCCATGCCTTCCGGGCATATTCGCCCGCCGATTTTCACTTTCCGCTGCCGGAGGGCCACCGTTTCCCGTACTACAAGTACGCCGGGGTGCGCGACGTGCTGCGCCCACACCTGCCCGTGCTGGACCCGCCCGCGCTGAGCTGGACCGACGCGGCGCGGGTGCATGACCCGCAGTGGTTGCGGCGCTGGCGGCGCGGCGAGGTGGACCGCGCCGAGGAACGCGCGCTGGGCCTGCCGTGGTCCCCGGACATGGTGGAGCGCTCGCGCCGCGCGGCGGGCGGTTCGCTGGCAGCCCTGCGCGACGCCGTGCAGACCGGCTGGGGCGCGAATCTGGCGGGCGGCACGCACCACTCGTTTGCGGACCGCGCCGAGGGCTTCTGCCTGCTCAACGACGCGGCGCTGCTGACACGGGTGGCGCTGGACGAGGGGCTGGCCTCGCGGGTGGCGGTCATCGATCTGGACGTGCACCAGGGCAACGGCACGGCGGCCATGCTGGGACCAGAGGCGCGGGCCTTTACCCTGAGCGTCCACGGCGAGCGCAATTACCCGTTCCGCAAGGAGCGCAGTTCGCTGGACCTCGGGCTGGGCGACGGCGTGACTGACCGCGAGTATCTGGACGTGCTGCGCCGACAGGCGCTGCCCGCGGTAGAAGCGTTCCGGCCTGATCTGCTGCTGTTTCTGGCGGGAGCCGACGTGCTGGCCGGGGACCGCTTCGGCCGCTTCGCCCTGAGTCTGGACGGCCTGCGCGAACGCAACCGCGCGGTGCTGGGCTGGGCGAAATCGGCGGCCATTCCCGTCGTCACCATGCTGGCCGGCGGCTACAACCGGGACCACGCTTTAACCATTCAGGCGCATGCCAGCGTGGTGCTGGACGGCCTGGACGTCTTGCGCTGACCCTGCCGCGCGACTCCTCAAAAGCGTTGACATTTGGGGTGTCTTCACACTGTGCGCTCCGAACGTTCCAGGTTTGTTCAAGGCTTGTACACTCTCTGTACGAAAGGCTGTTCAGAAGGAGGCGTCGGGTCCGGCGCTCAGGTTCGACTCGGGTGAGCGGAACTTCTTTTTTCTGAAATGCCCCTTGTCCCCACAGGAGCGATCATGACCTACGCAGCCCCGTCCGCCACCAGCCCCAGCGCCCACGCCGATCTCTCCGCCCGCCAGGTCCGGCGTGGCCAGACGCTGTACTACGCTGGCGACTCCTCGCCCAGCCTGTACCGCCTGGAAAGCGGCCTGATGCGAGCCGTGCGCCTGACCCCACAGGGCCGCAACCTGACGGTGCGCCACATCCATCCCGGCGACATCTTCGGCGAGGAAACGCTGCACGGGCAGTCCCGTGCCCATCAGGTGGTGGCGCTGACCGACGCCGCGCTGACCCCGATCCACCCCGAGCACCTGTCCGCCGCCGAGCTGTGGGACCTGACCCGCAGCCTCAGCGCCCAGCTGCAGCGCATGATGACCGATGGCGTGCATATTCAGGACGGCGACCTGCGCGAGCGCATCGCCCGCTACCTGCTGAACCTCGCCGACAGCACCCTGGGCGGCCAGCACGCCGACGGAGCGCGCTACGTCCGCGCCACACACGAGCTGATCGCCGAGGGCACCGGGGCCACCCGCGAGAGCGTGAGCAAGCTGATCGGCGAGATGCGTGACGACGGTCTGCTGCTGCCCGCCTACCGCTGCCTGACCCTGATCGACGAGGCCCGGTTGCGCGATCTGAGCGGCTACCACGGCTAAGGCCCACTGCTCCCCCCGACCTTTCCCGCAACGTGGAGAGGTTTTTTGTTTCATACGGATTCCGTTTGTTTCGTGGAGGAACCGGGAGAGCGCCGGTTCCTCCACTCCACGTCCGGAACCCGTTTTTCTCTTTCTCGCTCCGCTCGGATTTCCAGGTGTTTCCAACACCTTTCAATCGGAGTCCGTATCACCACCAGCCGCGCCGCTTGAAGTAGTACGCCAGCAGGCCGCCGATCACGAGGAAGCTGCCCCAGGCCATGACGTAACCCAGCGGCCACTCCAGCTCCGGCATGGCCCGGAAGTTCATGCCCCAGACCCCGGCCAGGAAGGTCAGCGGCAGGAAGATCACGCTGACGGCGGTCAGGGTACGCATCACCTCGTTCATGCGCTGGTTTTGCAGGTTCAGGTGCAGGTCCAGCAGGCTGGTCAGGAAATCGCGCAGGCCGTCCAGGCGACTGCCCGCGCGGCCAAAGCTGTCCTGGGCGTCGCGGTAGCGCACCAGATCGGCGGGTGTGTCGCCCGCGTGGCGGCCCAGCGTCGCGGCGGCCTCGCGGGCGTCCCCGGCCAGGCGGCGGCCCTGCGACAGCAGGTGCTTGACCTCGAAGATGTCGGGCACCGGGTTGTCGCGCAGGTTCCGGAACACCCGTTCCTCCAGCGCGTCGGTGCGCGTTTCCAGGGCGTCGGCCAGCGTGAAGAAGGTGTCGGCAGTATGATCCAGCAGCTCGTAGGTGACCTCCGCCGGAAGGTTGACATTCTCGCGCCCCACCAGTGCCCAGACCTCCCGCAGCGCCAGCGTGCCGTTCGTGCTCAGGGTCAGCGCCGCGTCCGGGAAGCCGAAGATGCTGACCCGCTCGGTGAACTCGTCCTCCTGGGCCGGGTGCGCGAAGGAGCGCACGGTGATGAAGGTGTGTTCGGGGTACTGCTCGGCGCGGCTCCAGTGGCCGTGTTCCAGCGCGTCCTCCAGCGCGAAGTCGTTGAGGGGAAAGGCGGCCTGGAGGCGCCGCAACTCGTCCGGGGAAATGTCCTGGGCATCCACCCAGACGCCCGTGGTTTGCCCGGCCCAGTCGAAGGACTCCCCGGTGGCGAGATACTTGGCGCGGATCATGCGGCTGATGCTACGCGGCGCGGGCGCACAAAGCGTCGCCCCGTCCACGCTCTATCCTGGGCCGCATGACGCCGGCACTGTGGTTCTCGTTGATGCTGGGCGGCGCGCTGGGCGCGGCCTGCCGCCAGGGAGCGGTGCTGGCCCTGGCCCCGCTGGTGGCGCGCACGGGCTTTCCATACAGCGTCTTCATGATCAACGTGCTGGGCTCGTTCCTGCTGGGGCTGACGCTGGCCCTAGCCGGGCGCGGCGCGGTCTCGGAAGGGGTGCGGGTGGCCTTCGGCACCGGCGTGCTGGGCGCGTTCACCACCTTTTCCACCTTCAGCACCGAGCTGGACGCGCTGCTGCTGCGCGGGCAGGCCGTATCGGCGCTGCTGTACGCGCTGGGCAGCGTGGGGCTGGGCCTGACGGCGGCCATATTCGGACGGCTGCTGGGGGCGCGGCTGTGACCCGCAAACGCAAGAAGGCCGAGCCGACGCGCCCGCCCGAGCAGTTTCTGGAACTCTCCGAGGTGCTGGCGTACATCGGGCAGGTGATCGCGCGGGGCATGCCGGGGGCGGTGTGGGTGCGCGCCGAACTGGCCTCGGTGACGGATCGCCGCCATCTGTACCTGGATCTGGTGCAACTGGGCGAGGGGGGCGAGATCGCCAAGTGCCGCGCCACCGTCTGGGCGCGCGAACGCTTCTCGCTGGAGGGCAAGTTCCGGCAGGCGACGGGCGGCACCCTGACGGCAGGATTAAAAGTGCTGCTCTTCTGCCAGCCGGAGTTTCACCCGCAGTACGGCTTCTCGTTGAACGTGCTGGACGTGTCGCCGGAATATACGCTGGGCGACGCGGCGCTGCGCCTGGACACGCTGCGGCAGACGCTGGTGGAAGAGGGTGTGTACGGCCTGAACCGTCTGCTGCCGCCCCCCAGCGACTTCGCGCGGGTGGCGGTGATCGCTCCCAGCGGGGCGGCAGGGCTGGGCGACTTCCGCCGCGAGACGGACGCGCTGGAGGCGGCCGGAGTGGTCGACTTCACGTATCTGGAGGCCACCTTTCAAGGCCGTGAGGCGTCCGCCAGCCTGCTGCGGGCAGCGGAGGCGGCGCGGGAACTGCATGAACAGACCCCGCTGGACGCGCTGGTGGTGATTCGCGGCGGCGGGGCCGTGACCGATCTGGCGTGGCTCAACGATCTGGCCTTCGCCCGCGCCCTGGCGACGTTTCCCGCCCCGGTGATTACAGGTCTGGGCCACGCCCGCGACGACACCCTGCCCGACGAGGTGGCCCAGACCCGCACCGACACGCCCAGCAAGGCCGCCGCGCTGATCGTCCGCACGGTGGCCGGGGCCGCCGCCCAGGCCCAGGAGGACGCCCGCACGGTGCGCGCCGCCGCCGCGTCGGTGCTGGTGGAGGCCCAGGCGGGAGCGCTGTGGGCGCGTGACCGCGTGCTGAACGCCGCCGCCCGCCAGAGCGACGCGGCCCGCGCCGACGTGGACGCCCTGATGCGCCAGGCGCTGGGCCTGACCCCCGAACGCACCCTGGCCCGTGGCTACGCGCTGGTGCGGGATGAAAACGGCCAGCCGGTGACCCGCGCCGCAACGGTAACGGCGGGGCAGCGGCTGACGCTGGAATGGCAGGACGGACGGGTGGGGGCGGTGGCCGGGGACGCCTCCCCTACCTCAGCACCCTGAGCATCGCGATCTCATTGCAATTCTCGAAGAAGGCGCAGCGCTGGCACTCGCTCCAGACCTTGGGGTGCAGGTTGGTCTTGTCGATGCGGACGTAACCGCACTTCTCGAAAAAAACCTGCTGGTACGTCCACGCGAACAGCGCGGGCAAGTCGATCTCGCGCGCCTCCCGCTCGCAGGCCGCCACGAGTTGTTTGCCCAGCCCACGCCCCTGCATGTGGGGATGGATGGCGAGGCCGCGCACCTCGGCCAGATCGGGAGCCAGCAGGTGCAACCCGCAGACGCCCGCCAATCCGCCAGGGTGGCCCTCGTGTTCGGCGGCGAAGATCAGGTGAAAATCGCAGATGGTCTCGGCCAGCAGGGCGCGCGAGCGCACCAGCATCTGCCCGCGCGCCGCCCAGTAGCCGATCAGCTCGTGAATCGCCTCGATGTCCGACAGCCGCGCCTTGCGCCCACTCAGCGGGGCCTGTGGGTGGATATCGGGAATGGCGATGGAGTCGAGGGACAGGGTCATGCGCAGAACCTGGGAGCAGGACGCAGGACGCAGTGCGCGGTGAACGTTTTTTCTGCGTACCGCGCGCTGCGCACCGCCTCCGTGCTTACGCCTTGCCGGCCCCCACGCTCAGATCGCGCATCCAGGTGGTCTCGCCGGGACGTCCGCCGCCGGAGCGGTAGGCCTTGACCTGCGGGGCGTCCGGCACGTCGCCCATGACCAGCGCCATCGGCACCTGGGTAAAGCCGAAGGTGCTCCAGTCGCCGCCCTTGCTGAACATGTAGACCGCCCGGTCTCCCCGGCCCTGGGCGTATTCGATGGCGCTCATGATCAGCCGCCGCCCCAGGCCGCCGCCGCGTGCGTCCGGCATCACGGCCGCCCCGCGCAGCAGCGAGGCCCCGTCGCCGTGTTCCAGGCCAATGGCGCCCACCGGCTGGCCGCCGCGTTCCATCACCCAGTAGGTGGTGCCCGGCGCCATCGCCTCGTCGGTGTCCAGTCCGGCGTCGTGAAACACGCGCACCACGGTGTCCTTGTCGCCCTGCTGGGCCAGCCTGATCTGCACGTTCTGATCGGTCATGGAAAGTTCCTCCGGAAAAGTAAGGGGAGAGAATACGGGCGTCACCGGGCGATCCCGGCGCACTTGAATTGAGAACGTCGGAAGAATAGCGCACGTCCCGCGCCCGCAGACGGCCTTCCGCGTTCATGCCCGCGCCCCCGTGTTCAACTCGCGCTTCCAGGCCTGCTCGCCGTGAATCCAACCCCTGAGCACCCCGCTCCTGACCTGCGGCGTGTCGGGCAGCGCGGCGCTGATCTCCTCGGCATCCACCGGGGAAAAGCCGAAGCGCGCCCAGTAGTCGCCGGCCTCCTGGCTGAACAGGTACACGGCCCGGTCACCGCGCAGGCTGGCATGCGTCAGCGCCGACATGACCAGCGCGCGGCCCAGCCCCTGCGAACGCGCCTGGGGCAACACCGCCGTCGAGCGGATCAGCGACACGCCGTCGCCGTGTTCCAGGCCGATGCAGCCGCCCGGCACACCGTTCAGGTCGGCGATCCAGTACGTGCTGCCTTCTGAGGTGACGCTGGAGGTGTGCAGCCCGCAGCCCTCCAGCAACGCCAGGACAATGGGAAAGTCATGCGGCGCGGCCTGGCGCAGCTTGACGTGCATTTCGGACAGGTTGGACTGGGGGGTGGACATCATGGCAGAACCTCTGGGGTGGGGACGGCGGGAGGAGCGGCGGCCTCGGTTTCCTGTCGTCGCTCGGTGGCCTGCGCCGCCGCCTTCAGGAAAGAGCGCAGCCCCGCCCCCGCCGAGGCGTCGGTGTTCCAGCGCGGAATGACGTGCAGGTGAACGTGCGGAATGTGCGCCCCACCCGCCGGGGAGACGTTCCAGCCCACCGTGTAGCCGTCGGGCTGAACGGTGGCGTCCAGATGGGCGCGGACGTCGGCCAACAGCGCGTGGACGGCGGCAGCTTCAGCCGGAGTCAGATCAAAGACTGTGTCGCAGGGACGTTTGGTGACGATCAGACCGGAATGGGGCAATCCCTCGAAATAGCGGGAGTCCTGGGTATACACGCACAACTCGTTCTCAAGCACCACTTCCCCACCCGCAAACTCTGCCCGCGTGGACAGCGGATTCTCTTCTGGGTGCGCCAGCCAGTGCGCCCATTCCTGCTTCCGCTTTGCCAGTAGGGTTCCGTCCAGCGTGACCGTCACGTCCATTTGCCTACTCCTCCACACCCAGGCCCAACCTGGCCTTCGCCGCGTCCACCGCCTCTCGCACCCGCCTGGGCGCGGTGCCTCCGTAGCTCAGGCGGCTTTTCACGCTCTCCTCCACGGTCAAAGAGGCCGCAACTTCGGCGTTCAGCAGCGGATGGGCGGCCTGCAATTCCTCGTCGGTCAATTCCCATAGTTGCCGCCCCGATCGCGAGGCCACGCCCACCAGCCCGCCCACCACCTCATGCGCCTCGCGGAAGGGGACACCCTGCCGGGCCAGGAAGTCGGCGACGTCGGTGGCGGTGCTGTAGCCGCGCGCCGCCGCCTCGCGGGTTTTCTCGGCGTGCCACTCGCATTTGGGCAGCATGTCGGCGTACAGGCGCAGCACGATAGACAGGGTGTCGTAGCTGTCGAACACCCCCTCCTTGTCCTCCTGCAAGTCCTTGTTGTAGGCCAGCGGCGTCCCTTTGACCACCGTCAGCAGGCCCATCAGGTTGCCGAACACGCGCCCCGCCTTGCCGCGCGCCAGCTCGGACACGTCGGGGTTTTTCTTCTGCGGCATGATCGAGGAGCCGGTGGTGTGCGAATCGGGCAGCGTCAGGAACCCGAACTCGAAGGTGCTGTACAGAATCAGTTCTTCGCTCAGGCGCGACAGGTGGGCAGACAGGATCGCGCAGGCGCTCAGGAATTCCAGCGCGAAGTCGCGGCTGCCCACGCCGTCCAGCGAGTTGGCGGTGGGGCGGGCAAAGCCCAGCGCGACGGCCACCGTATGGCGGTCAATCGGCCACGGCGTCCCGGCCAGCGCCGAGCTGCCCAGCGGCGACTCGTCCATGCGGGCAGCGGCGTCCAGAAACCGCCCCTCGTCTCGCTCCAGCATGGCGGCGTAGGCCATGAACCAGTGCGCCAGCAGGATGGGCTGGGCCACCTGAAGGTGCGTGTAGCCGGGCAGAATGACGCCCGCCTCCAGCGCCCGCTCGGCCTCCGAGACCATGAAGGCGCGCAGGGCGCGGGTCTGGGCGGCCAGATCCAGGGCAGCTTCCTTCGTGAACAGGCGGAAATCGAGGGCCACCTGATCGTTGCGGCTGCGCGCGGTGTGCAGCTTGCCCGCCACCGGGCCGATGCGGTCACGCAGCGCGGCCTCGATGTTCATGTGGACGTCCTCGCGATCCAGACGCCACTCGAAGTTTCCGGCGCGGATGTCGTCCAGCACGGCGTTCAGGCCGTCGGTGATCGCAGTGACTTCCTCGGCGCTCAGGATGTCCACCCGGCCCAGCATGGCGACGTGCGCCAGCGAGCCGCGAATGTCCTGCTCGTACAGGCGCTGATCGAAGGACACGGAAGCGTTGAACAGTTCCACGAGGCTGTCTGTCGCTTCGGCAAAGCGGCCGCCCCAGAGTTTCTTGTCTTTGGTGTTATGGGTCATGGTGTTCCTTTTTTTGCGCTCTGGGTGTGCGGTGCGCAGGGCGCGGGAAAAGCGGTGCTTTCACGGCTTCACTGACTTGAGATTTCCGCAGTTCCCCCGTCCTGCGTCCCGCCTCCCGCGAACCGCGCACCATCTTGACCAGCACCACAGGCACCGGACTCCCCGGACTTGCAAACGCATACCCCTCATTGGCCTGCGCGTAGCCCAGCCGCCCGTAAAACGAAACGACTTCCAGATTGAATTGCGAGACGGCCAGCAGCACCCGCCCGAATCCACGTTCAGCAGCCCGCCTCTCCACCGCCCGCACCAGTGCCGCGCCAATGCCCTGGCCGCGATGCTGGGGCAGAACGGCCAGCCTGTTCAGCGTCAGCGTGTCTGCCCCGTCCGGGCGAAAGCCGACGCAGCCAATGACCTCTCCCCCATTCACGGCCACGAAGCCGCCGGCAGCGGGCGCGAACAGCGACGCTTCCAGACCCTCCAGCGAGGTGCGGTTCCAGCTGGAGCGGGCGTCCATGCCCGCCGCCATCATCACGGTATGGAAGGCGGGAAGGTCTGCGCGGGTGGCGGGACGAATCACGACGGTTCCAGCGTCAGGCGCATCTCGTTGGTGGGCAAGAAACCCAGCCGCTCGTAGGTGGGGCGCCCCGCGTCGGAGGCGTGCAGGCTGACCTGCTCCACCCCACGTGTGCGGCACTCGGCCAGCAGAATCCCCATCAGATAGCGGGCCAGCCCCTGCCCCCGCCCCTCCGGGGCCACGTAGACATTCTGGATGTAGGCCCGCAGCGGGGTGATGGTGCTGGGGCTGGGCGGCAACACCTGCCAGGACACGCCTGCTCCGGCCACCACCTGTGCCCCTGTCTCGATCAGCAGGCCGGAGTACGAGCCGCCGGCCAGCGCAGCGCGCAGCCATGCCAGACTGGGGGCCGAACTCGCCCGCACCCGCGCCACGTCACTGCCCATCTCGGTGAACATGGCGTCGCGCTGGGCCTGGATGGTCTCGGCGTCGGCCACGGTGGCGGGGCGCAGGGTCAGGCCGGGGGGCAGGGTCACGCTCAGACCTGGGCCGTTTCCTTCGCTTCGGCCCGCGCCGCGACACGCGCCTGCACGCGCATCCGCAGGGCGTTCAGTTTGATAAACGCCCCGGCGTCGTGCTGGTTGTAGTCGCCGCCGGCCTCGAAGGACACCAGATCCTTGTCGTACAGGCTACGGGGCGCCTTGCGGCCCACCACGTCGCAGTTGCTCTTGTACAGCTTCAGGCGGGCGGTGCCGGTCACGCTCTGCGCGACGTGATCGATGTAGACCTGCAACGCCTCGCGCTCGGGGGCGAACCAGAAACCGTTGTAGACCAGTTCGGCATACTTGACGCCCAGGGCGTCGCGCTGATGCAGCACTTCCCGGTCCAACGTCAGGCTTTCCACGGCGCGGCGGGCGTGGTACAGCAGCGTGCCGCCGGGCGTCTCGTACACGCCGCGCGACTTCATGCCCACGAAGCGGTTCTCCACCAGATCGATGCGCCCGATGCCGTGCTGGCCGCCGATCTCGTTGGCCTTCTGCAACAGGTCAGCGGGCGAGAGCTTTTCGCCGTCGATGCTCACCGGATCGCCGTTCAGGAACTCGACTTCCACGTACTGCGCCTCGTTGGGGGCGTCTTCGGGGGAAACCGTCAGCTTGAACATGTGCGCGGGCGGCTCGGTCCAGGGGTCTTCCAGAATGCCGCCCTCGTAGCTGATGTGCAGCATGTTGGCGTCGGTGCTCCAGGGGTCTTTCTTGGTGGTGGGGACGGGGATGTTGTGTTCATGCGCGAAGGCTTCCAGATCGGCGCGGCCCTGGAAGTCCCAGTCGCGCCACGGGGCCACGGTCACGATGTCGGGGTTTAGGGCGTAGGCGGTCATCTCGAAACGCACCTGATCGTTGCCCTTGCCCGTCGCGCCGTGCGACACCGCCACCGCACCCTCCTTGGCGGCAATCTCCACCATCTTCTTGGCGATCAGCGGGCGCGCGATGCTGGTGCCCAGCAGGTAATAGCCCTCGTACAGCGCCGAGGATCGGAACATCGGGAACACGTAGTCGCGCACGAATTCCTCGCGCAAGTCCAGCGCGTAGGCCGCCACTGCCCCCGTGTTCAGCGCCTTGACGCGGGCCTCTTCCACCTCGTCACCCTGGCCCAGATCGGCGGTGAAGCACACCACGTCGTAGTTGCGCTCGGTCTGCAGCCACTTGAGGATGATGCTGGTGTCCAGCCCCCCGCTGTAGGCGAGGACGATTTTTTCGCGGCCAGTGCTGGTGTTGGGGTTGGTCATGGGGTGATTGTCTCCTAGAAAGGGTGAGCAACGCAAAATCCCGGCGCAGGCCAACGCCACCTCTCCCCAGATTTCGGGTCAGGCGGTGGGTTTAGCGTCGGGAAAGTGGGTTTGTCATTGAGTGTATTGTTATGCGATTTTTACGCATAGCTATACACAATCTAGCAGGTGTGCCGGAGGGGATCAAGTGGCTTGTGGCACCGACGCGCACTGCCAGAATGTCGGGCTGCGCCTCCACTCCCGAGAATACAATCTGTGAGTCCACCACAGCATAGCGAGACTTTGGACCATTCCACCGTGCCCGGCCACATGGGATGGTCCGCTCTCCGGAGATGTTTTTTAATGCAGTGCGCGCAGGCTTTGATCCACGGTGCGCGTCCGGAGCCAGGATTTGACGCCGCTGGCTGCCGGGGTGTCGTGCACCACAGCCGTTACGACACCTGAGCCGAAGGGGCACACCACCAGCACGCGGTCCCCGAATTCGATCTGCACCGCCTGCATGGGCAGGGCGCCGCCCAAGTGCGTGCTGAGAGACGCCGAGGTGCTGGACAGAAACCCCAGATAGGCGCCGAGTTGCGCGGGCAGTTGCGCCGAACCCGCGATCAGCTCGCCCTGTTCGCCGAACACACACGACGACAGCACGCCGGGCAGCAGGTTGATGCCGCTCACGCAGGTCTGCGCCGCCTGAAAGGTCAGTTCCGGGGCCTGCAGCACCGGGGTGCTGGGCAACACGTCGTCCGGGCCGTCCTCGTCGCCAGCCGACAGGTCCTCCAGTTCCCCACCCAGCCAGCCCCGCAACGACGACAGCAGCACCTCGGAGCGCAGCGGCTTGCGCAGCACCTCCAGCACCCCCAGTTCGTGGGCCTGACGGCGCAAGCTGTCCTCCACGACGCCGCTCATCAGAACCACCGCCAGTTCAGGGCGGCCCTGGCGGAGTTGCCGGGCCAGTTCCAGCCCATCCATGCCCGGCATCTGCACGTCGCTCAGCACCAGCGCGGTCTCGGGGGTCAGCACTTCCAGCGCGGCGCGGGCGCTGCTCGCCATCTGCACGCTGACATGTGGGGAAAGCAGGCGGTGCATGGACAGCAGAACGCCGGGGCTGTCGTCCACGACCAGGACCGAGGGGTGGAGCGAGGAGGCCGTCATAGTGACCAGAGCGTAGGCAGGCGGCTGTGTCGCGCCCCTTACGGCGGTTGCCTCTAAAGATGAGAATTTCACAAGACTTTCTTAAGATGGCGACTACTTCATGCAAACAGGACCGATGGGGGCAGGCGGATCAGGAGTGCCTTCCGGTCAGGGCCGGGCGTCCGGGTCCGGGTGGGCACTGCCGGTGTCCTGCCCCTCGGCGAGCGGAGGGACCGGGCAGGGACGGCCCTCGTCGTCCACGGAGACGAAGACGAACATTCCGGTGGTGGCCAGTTCCTGCTCGCCAGTGGTCATGGTCTCGCGGTACACGTCCACCCGCACGGTCATGCTGGTGCGGCCCACACGCACCACCTGCGCGTCCAGGGCCACCGCGTCCCCCACCCGGATCGGCACGCGGAAGTCCACGCCGTCCATGCGGGCGGTGACCACGTTGCCGCCGCCGTGGCGCACTGCCGCGACGCTGGCGGCCTTGTCCATCAGGGACAGCACCCAGCCCCCGAATGCCGTGCCCAGGTAATTGGTGTCCTTGGGAAACACCAGTTCCAGCATGCGGGCTCGGCTGCGCGGGGCGGGCGTGACAACGGGCGGGACAGCAGGAGGATCACTCATCGGCCCGCAGTGTAGTGCGTGCCCGGCTCCGCCCCGCACCTTTCACCCGCGAACTTCATCAATTGGGGGCCGGGCATTTGACACCCCCGCCCGCCCATGACAGCATGTGTCCCACGCACAACTTGTACTGCGTTCAGCGCGTTTGAGGCACGGCACAGACCCGGCCCACGCGACTGGATCACGGAGGTTCACCCATGAAGACCAGACTGCTGTTCCCTGCCCTCGTTCTGGCCCTCGCCGGGTCTGCGTACGCCGACAAGGTGGTCAACATCGGCTACTCCGGCCCCCTGTCGGGCGGCGCCGCCTTCTACGGCAAGGATGTCCAGAGCGGGATTGAAATGGGCATCGCCGACATCAACAAGGCGGGCGGCGTCACCGTGAACGGCGAGAAGGTCACCTTCAAGCTGGTCAGCCTGGATGACCGTTACCTGCCCAACGAGACGGCCACCAACGTCAAGCGGCTGACCTCGCAGGGCATCGACGTGATCTTCGTGCCGCACGCCGGGGGCATCCTGACCGTGCAGCCGCTGACCACCCGTGACCCGGAATTCCTGCTGGTGGCGTACTCCAGCGAGCCCAAGATCCTGGAGGCCAAGAACCCGCTGACCTTCATGCTGCCGCCGCGCTACGACAACTACCTGCAGCCCTTCGTGAGCACCCAGATCAAGGCCTTCGGCAAGCGGCTGGGCATGGTGGGCACCACCAGCGCCTACGGCAAGCAGTGGGCAGAGGCCGTGACCGACGAGTGGAAGAAGCAGGGCGGCACCGTGGGCGCGAACAACGGCGTGGACTACGGCACCACCGTGGACTACAGCGCCGCCGTCACCAAGGCCCTTTCCGAGAAGCCCGACGTGCTGTTCATCGGCGGCCCCAGCCAGCCCACCGCACTGGTGGTCAAGGCCGCCCGCGAGCAGGGCTTCAAGGGCGGCTTCATCGTGATGGATCAGGCCAAGTTCGAGCAGATGGATCAGGTGGTGCCGGTGTCGTACCTGAACGGCTCGGTGGGGGTCTTGCCCACCAAGGAGTTCGCCGGCACGCAGCTATTCGTCACCCAGTACCAGCGCCTCTACAAGAAGATTCCCACCAGTGAAGCGGCCCTGAACTACATGGGCATCAACGTGATCGCCAAGGCAATGGAACTGGCCGGCACCACCGACGATCCCGCCAAGATCAAGGCCAAGCTGGACGCCGCCGCCAAGGCGCTGCCCCAGAGCAAGACGGTCTTCAAGATGCTGGGGGTGACCCCGGACGGCCACGCCGACGCCGAATTCCTGATTGCCAGTGTCAAGGACGGCAAGTACACCAAGCTGCGCGTCAACAAGGTCTTCAAGTAAGGCGGGTGGGACGGCGCCCAGGTTCTGCCTGGATGCCCCGTCCCGCTGCCCGCGCCCCGACGAGTTGTTGCGGGGCGCGTTTTGATTGCCTGAACCGGCCTGCTGGGGCGGCCTGCACCGGAACAGTGCCTTCCCTTGCCCCCTTTCTCTGGAGGATTCCCGCTTGACCACTTTCTTTCAACAACTGTTCAATGCCATGGCGCTGGGCGGGGTCTACGCCCTGGTGGCGCTGGGCCTCACGCTGGTGTACGGCGTGATGCGCGTGCCGAACTTCGCGCACGGCGGGCTATACATGCTGGGCGCGTACCTGACCTACGCCTCGCTGACCGGACTGGGCATCGGCTACGTGCCGTCGCTGCTGCTGGCCGCCGTGGGGGTGGCGCTGCTGGCCGCGCTGATGGAGCGGGTGATCTTCTACCCGCTGCGCAACGCGCCGCACGTCTCGCCCATGATCGCCGCGATTGGCGTGCTGTTCTTTCTGGAGGCCGCCGTGCAACTGATCTGGGGGCCGGACTTCAAGCAGATTCCCGCGCCCATCAACGGCATCGTGGACATCGGCGGCGTGATCGTGACCTGGCAGCGCCTGATCATCATCGCCGCGAGCGTGGTGGTGGTGGTGGCCCTTAACTACTTCCTGAAGCGCACGCTGACCGGGGCCACCATCGAGGCCATGTCGCAAAACCGCGAGGGCGCGCGGCTGGTGGGCATCAACACCAACCGGGTGGGCGCGCTGACCTTCGCCATTTCCGGCCTGCTGGCGGCGGCGGCGGCGGCCCTGATCGCCCCCACGCTGCTGGTCAGCCCCAGCATGGGCGAGGTCATGAACCTCAAGGTGTTTGCCATCATCATCCTGGGCGGCATGGGCAGCGTGCCGGGGGCGATTGTGGGCGCGTTCCTGCTGGCCTTCGCGGAAACCTTCGGCGGCGCGTACATCAGCCTGGATTTTGCCGACGTGATCGGCTTCGCCATGCTGGTGGTGGTGCTGGCGATCCGGCCCCAGGGCCTGTTCAAGAGGGGCACATGAAAGGCTGGCTGCAACGTGGAGTCTGGGGATGGGTGGCGGTGTTTGTCCTGGCCGCCCTGGTGCCGCTGTTCGGGCCGTCCGGCTACGTACTGGACATCGGCGTGAACATCATGATCTACGCGATTCTGACCTACGGCCTGAACGTGCTGCTGGGCTACACCGGGCAGCTGCCGCTGGCGCACGCCGGGTTCTTCGGCATCGGCGCGTATACAGTCGGGATTCTGACCCTCAAGGTGGGCTGGAGCTTCTGGCTGGCGTGGCCGGTGGCCGTGGCGATCACCGCGCTGGCCGGGCTGCTGCTGGGGTTGGTGGCCTTCCGCACCAAGGGCGATACGTTTGCCATCTTCACCCTGGCCGTGGGCGTGATCATCATGCTGGTGATCAACAAATGGGACGCGCTGACCGGAGGCAACGACGGCCTGAACGGCATTCAGCCTCCCGCCGGACTGGAAGCCCTGGCGAACAGCGTGGGCCTGAAGCTGTCGGGCGGCTTTTACTACCTGGCGCTGATCTCGCTGGCGCTGACGGTAGTCGCCGTGGCGCGGGCGCGGGGCAGCGTGTTCGGGCGCTCGCTGATCGCCATTCGCGGCGGCGACGATCTGGCGCGCAGCGCGGGCATTGACGTGTACTCGCACAAGCTGCGGGCCATGATGCTGTCCACCGCCATCGCAGGCTTCGCGGGCGGACTGTACGCCACGTACCTGGGGTTCCTGGGTTCGGCGGCCACCGGGCCGATCCAGACCTTCACCATCCTGCTGTACCTGCTGGTGGGCGGGCTGGGCACGCTGGCCGGGCCATTGATCGGGCCGGCGCTGATGTACACGCTGGCGCAGAACCTCAAGGGGTTGCAGGATTACCAGTACATCGTGTTCGGGCCGCTGCTGGTGCTGCTGGTCATGTTCGCGCCGCAGGGCCTGGCCGGACTGTGGACGCGCCTGACCGCGCGGCGCACCCCGCCGCCCACCACGCCACCGGGAAAGGAGGTTTCCAGTGCTGGACGTTAAGGGGCTGGGCATCCGTTTCGGCGGCAACCACGCCGTTCAGAACGTGACCGCCAGCATCGAGGCCGGAAAAATTACGGCCATCATCGGGCCGAACGGGGCGGGCAAGAGCACCTTTTTCAACCTGATCTCGGGCTTCTACCAGCCGACTTCGGGGAGCATCGAGTTTCTGGGGCAGGACATCACGCGCCTGCCCACGCATGACGTGGTGGGGCGCGGGATTGCCCGCACCTTCCAGACCACCACCATCTACAAGGAACTCAGCGTGCTGGACAACGCCATGATTGGCCACCGCGTCCGCACGCGCGCCGGGCTGTGGGACGCGCTGCTGCGCACCGGGCGCGAGCGCCGCGACGAGCAGGAAAGCCGCGCCGGAGGCATGGCCGCGCTGGAACGGGTGGGGCTGGCCGCGCAGGCGCACCTCCCCGCCGGGGCGCTGACCCAGGAGGGCCAGAAGCGCGTCGGGATTGCCATGGCCCTGTCCAGCGATCCCAAACTGCTGCTGCTGGACGAACCCGCCGCCGGGATGAACCCCGAAGAGACGGTCAACCTGATGGCCCTGATCCGCGAACTGGTGACCGGGGGGCTGACCGTGGCGCTGGTGGAACACAAGATGAGCCTGGTGATGGGTCTGGCAGACGAGATTCTGGTGATGCACCACGGCCAGAAAATCGCCGAGGGCACGCCCGCGCAGGTCAGCCGCGATCCCGCCGTGATCGAGGCGTACCTGGGCAGCCACGCGCACGGCGGCCAGATGGGCCAGAGCGGCAATGCTGACGCTCCAGAACCTGCCGCCGTTCAAGGGAACAGGGGGGCTGGAGCCGACTCCGTGATTGTCGCGTCAATCCAGGACAACGCCCCTGATCCGGCCACCGTCCCACTGACCAAGGATTCTGACCATGCTTGAAGTCCGCGATCTGAGCGTCAACTACGGCCACTTCACGGCCCTGCACAGCGTTTCGCTGACCGTCGATCCCGGCGAGATCGTGGTGATGCTGGGGGCCAACGGCGCGGGCAAGAGCACGCTGTTCCGCACGCTGTCGGGATTGCAACGCGCCAGCGGCGGCACGGCCAAGTGGAACGGCACGCCGCTGACTGGCGGCAAGCCCGAGTACAACGTGGCGCGCGGCGTCGCGCAGTGCCCCGAGGGCCGTCTGCTGTTTCCCGAACTGAGCGTGGAGAAGAACCTGCGGCTGGGCGCCTTTGTCCACCGCAAGGATGCGGCGGGCACCGCCCGCGAACTGGAGCGCGTCTACACGCTGTTTCCCGACCTGGTGGGCAAGAGACACGCCCCCGCCGGCAGCCTGTCGGGCGGGCAGCAGCAGATGGTGGCGATTGCCCGCTCCTTGATGGCCCGCCCGCAACTGCTGCTGCTGGACGAGCCCAGCCTGGGTCTCGCGCCGCTGGTGGTGGAACAGGTCTTTGCCGCCGTGCAGCGCGTCAACGAGGCCGGGGTTAGCGTGCTGCTGGCCGAGCAGAACGCCTTCGCCGCCCTGAACATCGCGCACCGGGGCTACGTGATGGAAAGCGGCGTGCTGACCCTGCAGGGCACCCAGCAGGAACTGATGACCGATGACCGGGTGCGGAGCGCGTACCTGGGGGTCTAGAGAGCCTGAGATCACAGGGAGGGGGCGGCGCTGGAGGCCGCCCCTTTTCTTTGCACTCTCCAATACTCTGGGCGCGGAAGAGCCGAATCATACGGACTGCCGTTTGTAACGCGACAGAAATCGGGACAGCGCCGATGTCCACACTCCACGTCCGAAGGGCTGTTTTTCTCCTGCTCGCTGTCGTCATGGACAGACGCCCACAAGGACGCTCTTCCTCTGCTAGCGCAGCTCTGCGAGTCTCGCTCGGATTGCCAGGTGTTTTCAACACCTTTCAATCGGAGTCCGAATCAGGTCTGGGCAGGCATGGTCACCGGCTTACCGTCTTTATCCACCAGAACGGTCAGGCCACCGCCTGTCCCGATCCACTGGTACAGATAACAGACACCCGTTTCCTGGTCACAGATGATCCGTGTGACTTCCGTCAGGCTTTTCTCTTCGTGCACCACCCTGAAACGCTTTTCTTTCGCCATCCTGTCAGCATACGCGGTCTCCAATTCTGTCCCGTCGCCTCTTCAGTTTTGCCGTCACGTGTTGACCGGCCTCGGCGGCCCCACTTCAACCCGCTTTGACCTTGTCTTCTTGCTGGCCAGGATGAAGGCCCCATGCAGCGGGCGCACGCGGGCGATCAGCACCACCCTCAGCGTCTCGCCGGTCGCCAGTGGCCCGGACAGCTGGCCCGCACCCTGCGGCGAGACGCTGGACGGGGCAAACATCGAGACGCTGGGGTAGCCACCCCCAGGCCCAGCGCGGATATGGACAGCAGGAGACGCCTCGCCGCCCGGCAGACTGGCACGGTAGACATCCCCCCGCCCGCTACAATGCCCCGGTTATGTCGCGCGTCTTTTCAGGAATTCAGCCCACCGGCGAACCCCACATCGGCAACTACTTCGGGGCGATGCGCAATTACGTCACGCTGGGCGAGCAGTACGGCAAGGACAGCATCTACTGCGTGGTGGACCTGCACGCGCTGACCAACCCGGCGGCCTTTGATCCCAGGCTGCTGGCCCGGCGCACCTATGAGATGGCGCTGGCGAATTTCGCGGTGGGCCTGGACCCCAGCCGGGTGGTCTTTTTCGCGCAGTCGCATGTCCCTGAACACCAGGAACTCAGCTGGATCTTCACCAATCTGACCCCGGTGGGCGAACTGGAGCGCATGACCCAGTACAAGGACAAGGCGGGCCAGCTGGAAAGCGTGCCGGCGGGGCTGCTGATGTACCCGGTCCTGATGGCCGCCGACATCCTGCTGTACAAGGCCGACACCGTGCCGGTGGGCGAGGACCAGACCCAGCACATTGAGCTGACGCGCGAGATCGCCCGGCGGTTCAACCACACCTTCGGTGAGACCTTCCCGGAACCCAAAGCGGTGTACAACAAGGACGCCCTGCGGATTCCCGGCGTGGACGGCCACGGCAAGATGAGCAAGAGCAAGGGCGAGAACAGCACCCTGGGCCTGCTGGAAGACCTGGGCAGCATCTGGCAGAAACTCCGGGTGGCCCCCACCGACCCGGCCCGCGTGCGCCGCACCGATCCCGGCAACCCCGACGTCTGCCTGATCTTCGATTACCACAAGCTGTTCTCGGATCTGCCCACCATCGAGATGGTGAACGTGGAGTGCCGCCGCGCCGGGATCGGCTGCGTGGACTGCAAGAAGCGGTTGATGGAAGGCGTGACCGCCGCCCTCTCCCCCATTCAGGAGAGGGCGGCGGAGTTGGCCCGCAATCCGGACGACATCCGCGACGCGCTGGCGCAGGGCGCGAAGGAGGCGCGCGCCATCGCCGCACCCGTGATGGAAGAGGTGCGCGAGAAGGTGGGCTTCCTGAAGTTGTGAGGCAGAACCTGTGAGGAGACCGGGGCCATGACCGTCGCCGTCACCGCGCCCGCCAGCGGGTTCGTGGTGGAGTTGCCCGGCTTCAGCGGCACGCTGGCCGAACTCGCCTCCGCCCTGCGGACCGGGCGCATTCCGCCGCAGGCGGTGGGCCTGCTGACCCTGACGCGCGGCGTGCTGGCCTGGGTGCAGCGGCTGACGGGCGGCAGCTTCGCCGAGGCGCACCCCGATCTGTTGCCCACCCTGGCCACCGTGATCGCCCTGAAAGCCCGGTTGCTGCTGCCCCAGCCGGAGCCGGAAGCGTGGCCCGAGGACGCCCCCGACGACCTGCTGGAGGAGCTGCTGGAAGGCGTGGAGGCGCTGGCCGAACTGGACGCGCTGGTGGGCTTTCTCATGGCCCGCCGCCGCGAGCGCGAGGGCCTGATTCCGGCGCGGCCCGTGACGCTGGACCTGCCGCGCCGCGAGCGTCCGCGCAACCCGGCGGGCAGCCTGGCGAAACTGGTCCGCGCCGCGCAGAACGCCGTGCGGCAGGTGGACACGCCGCTGCTGTCGCGCGACCGCCTGACCCTGGCCGACGCCCTGCACGCCCTGCGCGCCTTCGGCACCCGCCTGCGCACCTTCACCTTCCGGGGCCTGCCCGCGCAGAACTGGCCGGAGCGGACCACCTACTTCGCCGCCCTGCTGGAGGGCGTCAAGGAAGGTGAGTTCAGCGTGGAGCAGGCCGAGGCCTACGGCGACATCGCCGTGCAGTCGCATCTGACTGAAGGCTGAGGGCCCTCCTGGTTCAGCTCAGAGTTCCGTCGTTTCCCCCGGCTGCAGGATGCGGACGTCCACACCCTGGGCCTCGCCGTCCCGCTTGAAGACCTGCGGATCGCCGGTCAGCGGGGGAAAGGTGCCGAAATGCATGGGAATGGCGACCCGTGGGCGCAGCAGCTCCAGCGTGCGGGCGGCCTCCTGCGGCCCCATGGTGAAGTGATCGCCCACCGGCAGGATGGCGGCGTCCAGGCCACGGTCCCCGATCAGGCGCATGTCGGAAAACAGGCAGGTGTCCCCGGCAAAGTAGACGCGCTGGCCGCCCAGTTCGATCACCAGTCCGGTGGGCATGCCGCCGTAGGTGCCGTCCGGAAACGAGCTGCTGTGCCACGCGGGGGTCAGTGTGACCTTGCCCCAGTCGGCCGCGTAGGTGCCGCCGATGTTCATGGCGACCGCGTTGGCCGCGCCGTGTTTCTGGGCGTAGCCCCCCACCTCGGCGGTGGCGATGATGGGTGTGCCGGCCTGCCCGAACGCCAGCGCGTCGCCCCAGTGGTCGCCGTGCGCGTGGCTGATCAGGACCGCGCTCAGCTTCCAGGTCAGCGCCTCGTCCAGCGTGACCGGCGAGGTGGGGTTGCCGGAGATAAAGGGGTCGATCAGCAGGCGGTGTTCGCCGCTCTGGAGCAAAAAGGTGCTGTGGCCGAGAAATCGGATGTTCATGGGAGGTCCTCCGGGAAGGGATTCAGGGGCGGAATGTGCGGACAGACCGTATAGTAAGCGCGCAACCCTCCGGCTTGACCGTCTTCTTGCCCGCACTTTTTCTTAAGGAGTCTTCCGTTCCTCTGATGACCACCCCGTTCGGCCAGATTGGTGTCCAGGATGTGCTGGACATCGCCGTGGTGGCGTTCCTGATCTATCAGGCCTACCTGCTGGTGGTGGGGACGCGGGCCGTGAACGTGGTGCGCGGGATTCTGGTGTTCGCGGGCGTGTGGGTGGCGGCGCAGTTGCTGGGCCTGACCACCCTGAGCTTCCTGCTGGGCCGGGCCGGGACCGTGGGCATCTTCGCGCTGCTGGTGCTGTTCCAGCCGGAATTGCGCGCCGCCCTGGAGCGGGTGGGCCGCCCGCGGGGGCGCGACGCCAGCGCCAGCGGGGCCGCGCTGCAGGACCTGGCCCGCGCCATGGAGCGGCTGGCCGAGCGCAAGACCGGCGCGCTGATCGCCATCGAGCGCCGCACGCCGCTGGGCGAGTACGCCGAGACCGGCGTGAACATCGACGCGCTGGTCAGCGTGCCGTTTCTGGAGGCGCTGTTCGCCCGCAACGCCCCGCTGCACGACGGCGGCATCATCTTGCAGGGGGCGCGCGTGATCGCGGCAGGCTGCCTGTTTCCGCTGCAGGCCGCCGACGGCACCTACCGCCGCTACGGCACCCGCCACCGCGCCGCGATTGGCCTGTCGGAACTGACCGACGCGGTGGTGCTGGTGGTGAGCGAGGAGCGCGGCAGCATGCGTATCGCGCTGGCCGGACGGCTGGGCCCGGACCTGAACGGCACCGAGCTGCGCGAGCAGCTGCGTGAACTGGTTTACGACTACCCGGTGGGCCGCCCCGCCGCGCCTGTCAAGGCCGCGCCGCCGGAACCGGCAGACGCGGCGGAGCCCGAGGACGGCGGCCCGAACGGTCAGGCCGCCCCGGAAGCCCGCGCCGAACGGCGGCCCGAGCCGCGCAAGGAGCAGACGTGAGCGGCGACTCCGGCTCGCCGCTGCAGGAGCCGCCCGCGTGGCGGCGCTGGCTCGAACCGCGCTACGCGTGGGGGCGCAGCATTCATAACCTGGGCCCCAAGCTGCTGGCGGTGGCCGTGGCGGTGACGCTGTGGTTCGTGGCCACGTCGGACCGCCGCGCCAACGTAGAGCAGGGCTACGACGTGCCCGTCACGGTGCGCGACACCACCGGCGGACGCGGCGAGGGCACCCGCGCCACCAGTGACCTGAACCCGTCCACCGTGCGCGTGACCCTGTCGGGGCGGCCCGAACGGCTGCGCGAGTTGCGCGCCGGGAACATCGAGGCCATCGTGGACGTGACTGGCGCGCCGGAAGGCAGCTTTACCCGGCCCGTGACCGTGGCCGCGCCGAACGGCACCACGGTCAGCCGCAAGTCGCCGGACACCGTGCAGGGCTTCGTGGACACCCAGCTGACCCGCACGCTGCCGGTGGTCCTCAGCGTGGTCACGCCGCCGGAAGCCAGCCTGCCGCGCTACACGGTGATGCCCGCCGAGGCCCGCGTGACTGGACCCGGCCGGGTGATCGTGCAGGTGTCGAAGCTGGTGACCAGCCCCGAAAGCCTGGGCGCGGCCACGGAGCGGGAGGTGCCGCTGATCGCGCTGGACCAGGACGGGCAACCGGTCGAGGGCGTGCAGACCAACCCGGCCACGGTCACGGTGCGCCGACTGGACACCGGGGAGCTGCCGATCAAGACCCTGCCGGTGACGCTGAATGCTCCGCCCGACACCCTGAAGGTCACGGCCCGCAGCATCCAGCCCAGCACGGTTCGGGTGGTGGCGGCCCCCGATCTGCTGTCGCGCCTGCGCGAGATCAGCGGCACGGTGGTCTACCGCCCCGGCAGCTACAGCACTCCTGTGCGGTTGCAGCTGCCGGCAGGCGCGCAGGCGCTGGAGAACGTGACGGTCAGCCTGAGCGTCGAGGCCGTGACTCCTGAAGCCAACCCCTGATCCGGCGCCCGCACAGGATCAGACCTCAGCGTCAGGCGGCCCGGAACAGCCGGCCAGACTCAGAATCTTCAACAAAAGCTGCACGTTGATGAGAGTAAAGTGTGTCTGGAACTGATTCCAACTGTTGCCCAGGTCAACTCACCGTCAGCCTGGCAGCGTATAGTGACCCAATGATGTGGAGGATCGGCCACATGGCCCGGTGATCGCCCTGTGATTGCCCACGTTCTGAAATTGCACGCCCAACCGACGGCCTGGACCGGCTGGGAGGAGCGCGTGCGGCTGATGGTCCGGCCCCGGCGCTTCGAGCACGTGGTGCGGGTGGCCGAGCTGGCGGCCCAGATTGCGGCCGCCAACGGGCTGGACACGGCCCGCGCTTACGCAGCAGGCATCTTGCATGACATTGCCCGCGACCTGCCGGATACCGAACTGCTGCGCCTCGCGCCGCCGGAATGCGAGATCGACGGACTGCACCCACTGGCGCTGCATGGCCGGGCCGCCCGCACGCTGCTGGAACGCTGGGGCTATGAGGACCCGGTGGTGCTTGAAGCGGTTGAGGACCACACCACCGGGCCACGCGGCGGCAATCCTGTGGCGCAGGCGGTGTACATCGCGGACGTGTCCGAGCCTGGACGCGGCGTCAACGCCGATATCCGCGAACTGGCGCTGCAGGACCTGAACGCGGCGCTGGAACGGGCCATCATCTCCAAGGTCACTTACCTGCAGGGCAAGGGCATCACGGTGCATCCGCGCACGCTGCGTGCCTACCACGCGCTGCCGTGCTGCGCCCAGTTGCCCGCGTCCAGAACGCCGGCTCTACCCGCCTCCTCCGCGTTTCAGTGACGGCTCCCAAGACACCACGCGCGCCAGTGCGGTCCCTGGCGCGGCTGCGTGCCCTGCAGACCTTCGGCCTCAGCCTGGCGGCGCTGACGCTGGGCGGGCTGGCCCTGCTGCAGGGCGCGGGCGGCGCGTCCCGGCTGGCCCTGAGCGCCGGCACCGCGCCGCAGTTCACGGTGCTGCTGGCCGGACGCGACATCGTGTACTGCTATTACCACCAGCCGTGCAAGGACCAGGACAATCCCAAGGGCGCGCTGGAGCCGCCCAACACCGACACGCTGATGCTGGTCAAGGTGGACGGCTCGCGCGTGCGGGTGCTGAATATTCCGCGTGATACCAACGTCGGTCCTTTCGATCCCAACGAGCGGCCCAGCCTGCAGAAGATCAACAGCCGCTACGGTTCCGGCGGCCCCGAGGCGCTGACCCACGCGGTGGAGACGGTGGTGGGCGAGCGGGTGGACTCCTACGTGGTGGTCCGCACCGACTACGCCGAGCGGGTGATCGACGCGCTAGGCGGGCTGGACGTGACCGTGCCGGAGGGCGGCATCGAGTGGGTGGACAACGCCGCCGGGGTCAACCTGAAGCTGGACGCGGGGCCGCACCACCTGGACGGCAAGGAGGCCGTGCTGTACCTGCGCGTCCGCAAGGGCTTCGGGGACGATTACGGACGCATCGACCACCAGAAGCAGGCGCTGGCGCAGCTGGCCGCCAAACTGCGCAGCCCGCGTGGTCTGGCCGCGCTGCCCACCATTCTGGGCGGCATCGGCAACGGGGTGGAGACCAACGCCGATCCCGAACTGCTCACGGCGCTGCGCCCGTACCTGTCCAACCTCAAGCTCAGCTTCGCCACGCTGCCCACCGACACCATTCGCGGCAGCTTCAATCTGGCGGTCAACCGCGAACAGTTGGACCGGCTGTGGGGCGATCAGCCCCTGCCCGCCTCGCCCACCCCGAACGTGAAGGTCAGTGTGGTGGACGCCAGCGGCGCGGGACTGGGGGCGGCGACGCAGCGCGCCCTGAACACCCTGGGGTACGGGCGGGTGACGGTCCGCCAGGTGCCCGAGAGCCGTGAGGCCAGTCAGGTCTTCACCGATCAGGACGTGGCCGACGCCAACGCGCTGGCCGAACTGCTGGGCCTGCCGCGCCTGCAGGGTGAGCGTTTCCCGGTTGAGGTGGGCGAGGTTGGTATCCTGCTGGGTGTAGACGCCCGCGAACATCTCGCGGCCCTTTTTCCCTATGCCGGGTTGCCGGCACCGCCACCCGTCACGCCCGGTACTTTCCCGGCGCCCAGCTCCTCAGCGCCTCGTGCCCCGGCGCCCAGCGCCCCACCCCCCACGGAGACCCCATGACCCTGAACACCAAGCCCAACGCCCCCGCCAACCCCTCCACTCGCGACACCGATCAGCGCCAGTTGCGCGCCATCGTGGACGCCGCCCGTGAACGCCGCGCCGAGGACGTGCGTGTGCTGGACCTCTCGGACGTGAGCAGCACGCTGGAATACTTCGTGATTTGCACCGCCACCGCCGGGCTGCAGCTCAACGCCGTGCAGGAAAACATCCGCACCAAGGCCATGGAGGCCGGGCTGCCGCGCCCCAGCGTCGAAGGCCCCAGCGAGCGCTGGCTGCTGCTGTCCTTCGGCAGCATCGTGGTCCACATCATGACCAAGGAGGCCCGCGAGTACTACGACCTCGAGGGGCTGTGGAGCGACGCCCGCACAATGGAATTCCCCGAGGAATAACGTTCCATTCAGACCAACAGGAAAGGGGAGCCGATTGGCCTGTCCCCTTTTTTTGATGCTTGGAACAGGGGATTCAGCCTGCTTCCAGTGCCTCACGCAGGCCCTCGGGCAACTCCTGCGTCACCCGGTCCAGCGTGCGGCCAGCGGCGGCCCGCACCATCTTCTCGAAGGCCGCGCCGCCCCAGCCCTGGGCATCGGGGGTGGCGAGGTGGGCACGGAACAGGAAGTTGAAGGCGACCTCCACCACCGTTTCGCCGCTGCGGGCCGCCTGCGCGCCCTCCAGCACCTGGGCCTGCCCGGTGACCTCCACCCAGGCGCGTTCGCCCTCGATGGGCCGGGGCGTGAGCGTCGCGCCGTCGGGCGTGTGGGCCAGCACGCACACGAAGGGCAGATCGGCCTCACCCAGTACGGGCAGCGGCACCAGCAGCTCGCCGCGCACCTCATGGCCCTCGACATTCAGGCCACGCAGGAAATGCAGGCGCGACAGGGCGCGGGCCGGGTCACGCACGAAGGCCAGGGTAGCGGCCGCCGAACCGGGAGCCTGCAGGGTAAAGTGTCGCCCCGCCTCGATGATCACCGTGTCACCAACATCACCGGGTCACCGGGCCGACGGACGGATTTCAGTCCACCCACTCGATCACCACGCGCCCGCCCTCCATGGCCGAGAGCAGATCGGCGTCGTTGGCGCTGCGCAACCGGGGCAGATGGGCAAAACGTGGCGTGGCCGAGGCGTAGCCCAGCCGCACGATCACGTCGTCGCTCACCTCGTCCTTGCCGATGCGCCAGACCAGCTGCCCGCCCAGGACCTCCAGCTCCTGCGGCAGAAGGCCGGCGGGCAGCTCCTCCGGGGAACCTGGGGGCAGCGGATCGCTCATGCGGCCATTGTACCTGCCGGGCCGGGCGGGGTAGAACGGAAGGCGAGATGACTGCCGATGCCCCTGCTCCTGCGCTGTCCTGGCGCGAACTGGAAACCCGCGTGGGTCTGGACGCCCTGCCCGCCTTTCACCGCCACTTCCTGACGTGGCGCGGCGTGGAGAACGCAGACGAGATGCCCCTGCGCCGGGTATCCCAGCGCGTGGACGCCGAACTGAACCGGCTGGTGCAGGCCGGCCAGGCCCAGAAGCAGGACGACGACTGGCGGCTGGAGCCGGGAGTGCTGGACGGCTTTGGGGCCTACGAGGCCCTGACGCCATGAGCTGCGCGGCGGGGAAACGGCCTTGAGCCTGCGGATCTTGGGCGGCAGCGCGAAGGGCCGCCCCCTGAAGGTGCCCGACAGCGCCCGGCCCAGCGGCGCCCGCATTCGCAAGAGCCTGTTCGATCTGCTGGCCGCCCGCGCGCCCACGGGCACCTTTGTGGACCTGCACGGCGGCAGCGGCGCCATCGGGCTGGAGGCGGCCAGCCGGGGCTACACGGTCACGCTGGTCGAGCAGGACGCCCGCGCGGTGGGGGCACTGGAAGCGAACGCCCGCGCGCTGGAGTTGCGGGTGCGGATCATTCGCGGTCAGTCGCAGAAACTGCTGCCCCGGCTGGGAGGTTTCGACATCGTGTTCAGCGACCCCCCGTATGAGGCCGACATCCCCGCCCTCACGGCGCAACTGCTGGGCAGCGACGTGGTGGCGGCGGGCGGCTTGTTGATCTGCCAGCATCCAGACCGCCTGACCCTGCCGGAGCATCCCGGCTTCGCACGTCAGGTCCGCGAGTACGGCAGCAACAGCCTGACCCTCTATCAGCGAATGGCGGCGGCAGATACAGTAGAGGACGCATGAAAGCCGTCTTTCCCGGATCGTTCGACCCCATCACCAGCGGGCACATGGACGTGCTGACCCGCGCCAGCCGCATCTTCGACACGGTGACCGTGACGGTCATGCACAACGCCCGCAAGCAGGGACGGCACCTGTTTACGCTGGACGAACGGCTGGAGATCCTGCGCAAGGCCACCGGCCATCTGGAGAACGTCGGCGTGGATTCCTTCGGCGGGCTGCTGGTGGACTACATGGCGCAGGAGCAAAAAGGGATCATCCTGCGCGGCCTGCGGGCGGTCAGCGACTACGAGTACGAATTGCAGATCGCGCACCTGAACCGCCAGATCGGCGAGGTGGAAACGGTGTTTATCATGGCGGCCACCCGCTGGAGCTTCGTGTCCAGCAGCATGGTGCGCGAGATCGCCAGCTACGGCGGCGACATCCGAGAGATGGTCCCGCGCGCCAGCGCCGACGCCCTGCGGCTGAAGTACGCGGACGTGTACGACGAGCGGGAACGGACGATGACCCCGGCCAGCCCGGATTGACGACAACAAGTGCGCCAGCCCTGATCCGGCTGGCGCATCTCTACGGTCTGGTGGAGGCTCAGGCTGGGCCAGCCGGCTCCGCCCGGACCTCGCCGCGTTCGCGCATGGCGGCGGCCAACTTCGCAGGCTCCAGCAGGCTGGCCTCCGGCCCGAAGCGGACTTTCACCGCGCGCTGCACGAACCAGATGGCGGCGAACACCCCCACCAGACTGATCACCAGCCCCGGCACCCGCATCACGGCGTTGACGGCGGCAATCTGGGCGTTGAAATCATCGGTGCCGAATTTGGCCGTCACGCGGGCGTAATTCACAATGCTGTTGACCACGCCGCCGATCAGGTCCACCACCGCGAAGACCACGGTGCCCAGCACCAGCCCCCGGTGGACCCCCGGATCACGCATGGCCTGCTGCGTGGCGGCGCGGTCCTCGGGCTTCTCGCCGATGCTGGCGGCGTCCAGAAACACGCGGAACAGCGGCACGCTGGTGGCCGCGCTGATTAAAAAGAGAATGCCGGTCAGGTACGCCCGCGCGCTGTCCTTGATGGCGTACCAGAAACCGTCCACGTACCAGAAGGCCAGCGCCCCCGAGAAAATGGCTCCTGCCCCGCCGATTAAAGCCACCGGGCTGACATTGCGATTGACCCCCAGATCCCACAGCACGTAGGCCACCGGAATCAGCGCGGCCAGCAGGTAGGCCCGCACGTTGCCGCCGGTCCCGCCCCCGAACACCTGATCGGCAATGCTGATGCCGCTGCCCAGAATATTGGGGCTGAGAATCAGGATCGGAATCAGCAGCGTGAAGACCAGATCCCACACGGTCTTGGGCACGCGGGCGCGGGCCTTTTTGGGGGGAAGGGCGGCGGAATTGGGTTCGGAGGCCGGATCGCTCATACGGGCCGCATTGTCTCACCCCCGCGTGAGGGCAATGGCGCGGCCCGCACGAAGCGCTCCCGTCCAGTCAGGTCCGGGTGCAACGCGGCGGCCCAGCCCTGAGCGCGCAGTTCGGCGGCGAAGGCGGGGGCGTTGCGCGGGTCCAGTTCCAGCCACAGCGCCCCGCCCTCAGCCAATGCGGCGCGGGCCTGCGGGATCAGGCGGCGGGCCAGGGTCAGACCGTCCGGGCCGGAGTACAGGGCCAGTTCGGGGTCGTGTCGCACCTCCGGCTCGGCGTGGGCGCGGTCCCCTTCGGGCAGATACGGCAGGTTGGCGAGGATCAGGTCGAATGGACCGGGAATGCTGTTCAGCAGATCGCTTTTGACGAACGCCACGTCCAGACTGTTCAACAGGGCATTCTCGCGTGCCAGAGCCAGCGCCTCGGGGCTGAGGTCCACCGCCAGTACTGCCGCATCCGGACGGGCCATCTTGACGCCCAGCGCCAGCGCCCCCGTCCCCGTGCCGACATCCACCACGCGCGGCAGACCCACCCCTTTCAGATCAGCCAGCGCCAGTTGCAGAAACCATTCCGTTTCTGGTCTGGGAATCAACGCCCGCCCGTCCACACTGAGCTGCAAGCCACCCCACTCCACCGTTCCCAGCAGATGTTGGAGGGGCACACGCGCGGCCCGTTGCTGGATCAATTGGCTCAGACGTTCAGCGCCAGCACCATCTACTTCTTCCAAACCTCGCAGCAAAAATGCCGTGGGCGGGAGATCCAGCGCGTGCAGGGTCAGCGCCCGGGCGTCCACCTCCGGCGAGGACACGCCCGCCGCGCGCAGGGTCCGCACAGCCTCGGCGAGATGATCACGGAGATTCAAAAACTTCCCCATGCCCTCACGGCGCGGCCAGCCGCTCCACACGCGCGCCCAGTCCCGTCAGCACCTCATACTCGTTGGTGCTGCCCCACCCGGCCACGTCACCCACGGTGATGCCGTCCGGTCCCCAGAAGCGCACCGCGTCGCCCACCTGAACATCCAGCCCGGTCACGTCCACCATGCACTGGTCCATGCAGATGCGGCCCACCACCGGGCGGCGCTCGCCGGCCACGGTCACCTGGGCCTGTCCGGTGGCGTTGCGCGGGTAGCCGTCGGCGTAGCCCAGGCCCACCGTCGCCAGCAGCGTGTCGCGCAGGGCGTGCCACAGCCCGCCGTAGCTCACGCTCTCGCCCGCACGGGCGGTATGCAGGTGCGTGATCTCGGCCTCCAGGGTCATGACTGGGGTCAGCGGCAGCACACCGCTCAGATGCGGGGGCGCGAAGCCGTAGGAGGCCAGACCGGGCCGCGCCAGCCGCATGCCCGGCAACTGGCCCAGGCTCAGGATGCCGCCGCCGTTGGAGGCGTGGGCCAGCAGGGGCGGCAGCTCGGCCAGCACGCCCTGAAAGCGCCGGAACTGCTCCCAGGCGAACGCCAGGTCCGGCTCGTCGGCGGTGGCGAAGTGGGTGTAAGCGCCCTCCAGCACGCCGCGCTCGGCCAGCCGCTGCCCGACGCGCACGGCGTCCTCGGGGCGGGCGCCCAGGCGGTTCATGCCGGTGTCCACCTTGAGGTGCGCGCGGGCGTGGGGCGGCAGGGCCTCGGCCTCCGCCAGCGAGGCGACGGGCAGGCGCACGCCCAGGTCGGCCAGCACCGGAACCTCGCCCGCTCGCGGCGGCGTGAGCAGCACGACCGGCTTGCCGGGGTTCAGGGCCGCCAGCATTCCGGCCTCCTGCGGCGTCGCCACCGCCAGGCCCCACACGTCGGGGTGCCGGGCGGCGACGCGCGCCACGATCTCCAGGCCGTGGCCGTAGGCGTCGGCCTTGACCGGCAGCAGCAGCGGCACCCCGGCGCGGCGGGACAGCGCGCGCAGGTTGCCTTCCAGGGCGGCGGCGGACGTGCGGGCGTGGGCGCGGGCACACAGCGTGTTCAGGGGCATCTCAGCGCCGATGCTAGCGCGGGCCATGCGGCGGCAGGAGGGGGCCGTGTATCCTTTTCACAGTCATGCCCAACGTCTTCCCCCGCCGGTTTCCCTTTCGCCTGCCCGTGCACCTGAGCGTCCTGACCGCCCTGCTGCTCTCACCCGCAGCCCTGGCCCAGACCGAGGGCACTCCGGTGGGGGGCCTGCTGCCGCTGGTGTCGGTGGGCGAGAAATGGATTCAGGACGTGGAGAGCTACACCATCGTGGTCTCGCCGCAGGACGCCGGGAAACCGCTGGGGCTGGAACTCTACTCGCCCACCTTCAACCTGGCCGATTACGTGGATGGGCGGCGCGCGGCGGGTTACTTCGGCGACGAGCTGTACAAGAAGAACGAACCATTCGACACCACCTTCACCCTGGTGGGGCCTGGCGGCACGGTGGCCGAGCGCCGTTACGGCCAGAACCGCGAACACACCTGGGACAGCCTGTTCGCGGGCGGCCTGGGGGCCGGAACCTACACGCTGCGGGTGAACAGCCGGGGCGACGGCAAGAACTCCTACGCGCTGCGGGTGGCCTCGCCGTTTGCGCTGGAGACCAGCGACTTCACCGTCAACGCCCGCAGCAACACGCCGGAGCCGCTGCTGGCCGCCCGGCTGAACGTGCTGCCCGACTGGGTGGGCAAGACCGTGAGCATCCTGAACTACGACATCGACGGCCCCAAGGAAGCCGAGACCTTCGTGATCCAGCCGGGGAACAAACGCGCGGACCTGACCCCCAGCGACAACGGCAAGACCGCCGTGGACCGCTTTACCATCACGCCGGAAATGGTGGGCGAGTGGCAGATCTTTATCCGGGTGCTGCCCACCACCAAGCAGTACAGCAACTCGGTGCGCTACTCGTTCCGGCTGGGCGATCAGCCGGTCACGGCGCGGGTGGGGGGCTTCAATCCACCCGCCGGAGCGAAGGTCGACAACCAGCTGCTGGTGGACGTGGTGGACCCGCAGGGCCAGCCGATTCCGGGCGCGTCGTACGCGCTGGTCGGCACCAGCGGGGTGCGGCCTCAGCTGCCGCCCGGCTACGTGCCGGTCAGTTCCAGCATCGTGCAGGGCACCGGCAACATCATCTCGCCCACCGAGGTGCGCTACCAGCCGGGCTTCACCAAGATCCGCTTCGTGGCCCGGCCCCCGGAAGGACAGCTGGCGGTGGACGCCGTGGCACTCTACGGCGATCAGCGCATTCCCCTGACCGGCGTGCCCTTCGAGGTCGCCGGACGCACCCTGAACACCCCCGCCACGGTGCCGCTCTCGCCCGGCGACTACCCGGTCAAGCCTACCCCGATTCCCGGCAGCACCTTCACGCCGCCGCTGCCGGGCCGCGTCGCCGACGGCACGGCGGGCAAGGTGACCATCGAGTACCGGGTGCTGACCGACGTGACCCTGATCACCGCCCCCGACATCCTGAACGCCTGCGACGTGACCCAGCTGACCGCCAGCGCCCGCACCGACTTTCCGTACCGCCTGCCGGGCCGCCTGGCCCTGAACCTGCCCACCGGCTGGACCAGCGATTACCCGCTGGAACTGTCCGGGGAATTCAGCGGGGGCCAGCCGCTGCGGCTGAAGGTGCCGGTGCGCGTGTGCCGCAGCGACACGGCGGAGGCGGTCCTGAACCCGATTGGCCTGCGGACCACCGGCGCGGCGCGGGTCCGCAACCCCGGCGGCGCCAACGTGACCCGCACGGTTCAGAGCGGCGCGCGGGCCAGCCTGAACAAGAGCGTGGAGGCCGCCGCGCAGAACTACCAGGTCACGCTGGTCCTGACCGTGGACAGCACGCTGGAAAATGTCCGGCTGATCGATCCGCTGCCTACCGGCGGCAGCCAGCCCGCCGTGCGCGGCCCGCTGCAACTGCAGGGGCCGAGCCTGGCCAACGTGCAGCCGCGCGTGGACGGCGACGCCATCCTGCTGAGCCGGGTGATTCCCGGCACCTACACCCTGACCTACACCCTGTTCAGTGACCTGCCCGCCGACCGCGTGGTGACCGCCCCGGACCTGGGCTGGTAAGGAGGGGCTGGTGAGGCACGCGGCTGAAAATGAGGCGTTTGCCCCAGCCCGTGAGCGTGTTCCCGGTTAAGATGGAGGCATGAAACTCAGCCGGGTGCTGTGGTGCGGTCTGACGCTGGGCAGCGTGGGCCTGGTGGGCTGCGGTTCGCTGGGCAGCGCCCCCGCGCCGATGGCGGGGGACCTGCTGTCCGCCCCGGCCACCCTGAATCTGGGCGGACAGGTGCTGCGGCTCACAGCGGCTCCACAGGTGCGGCGGGAACTGGACCGCCTGAGCGTGCGGGTGACCGTCGAGGCCAGCGCCCCGGCCGCCCGCAGACTCGCGCTGCCCGCCCTGAAAGTCATGGGCGTTTACGTGGTTACGGCCTCGGGCCTGTGGCAGTCGCCCCGACTGAATGACGTCTCCACGGCCCGCAACTGTCTGGCCAGCGTATGCGCGTGGGGCAGCGGCGACGCGGGCGATCTCACGGCGGGCGACGACGTGCGCGTGATTGCCCAGCTCCGGGACGCCAGCGGCCGGACCTACTGGCTGCGCGACGCCCGCAGCCGCAGCATCGTGGCCCAGCCGCTGATTCGCTGAGCAGGCCAGCCGGCCTTTTCAAGCTGGGACGGCTTCAGATTCCGTTCCCCACGTCTACAGGACTTTTGTGCCTCTTCCACGAGACGCGGCGAGTCCGGTGCGAGGTTCACCGCCCTTTTAGAGCATTTGTCCGAATTGCTGCATCAGAAAAAAGACTTCTGATGCCTCCATCCTCCCAAATGCTCGGCAAAATTCACTCACTCCGTTCGGTCAAAAGCAGACAGCACTTTTGACAAATGCTCTAACCCTGGTCAGCTGAGTTCCCCGTGCCCCGATTACTCCTGATCGTCGTAGTGATGCAGCAATTCAGCGTCCGGGTCACCAGCCGGGCGGTGGTGACGGGCCACCAACTCGGTCACCCGCACTCTGGCCCCGGCGTGGGCCAGCAGGGCCGCGCCCAGTTCCGGGTGCTGCGCGCGAATGCCCAGCGCCCCCAGCGGCGGCAGCAATCGCGCCAGCCGGGTGGGCACCAGCCCCACCAGCACGCGCTCGGCCACCCGGTACGGGCGCACGCTCTTGCCGCAGTCGTGCAGCAGGGCGGCAGCCACCAGTTCGGGGTCGGCTGCCGGGTGTTCGCGCAGCAGGTGCAGGGTTACGCGGCAGGCATGTTCGCGGTCGCGGGGGTCCATACCCTGGTACACCCGCGCCTCGCCGGGCGTGAGCAGGGTCACGGCCCAGGTGTCGTCCGGGTGGGCGTCCCCGGCACGCACGCTGCGGGCCAGCCGCCGCACCTTGGCCGCGTAGCCCAGCGCCTTGCGGCCTATGCGGTCAGACAGACGCAGGGCAGTCATGACGGTCAGGATAGAGGAAGAACGGGGACGCCGCCGCGCACAAAGAAAAGTGGGAGACCCGCGTCCTCCGCTGTCTCCCACTCCGTTCGTCCTCTGAGCTTCAGTCTGCCGCCGTCTCTTCCCCGGCCACTTCCAGCGCGGCCAGCGCACGTTCGGCGCTCATGGCCGCGCGGGTGCCCGCGCCGACGCTGGTGCCCAGCTGGCGGTAGATGTAGTCGCTGACGTCGCCCGCCGCGAACAGCAGCGGCACGCTGGTGTAGATCTCGTCGGTCACGTCCACGTAGCCGTCCTCGCGCAGCTTCAGGGTGTCCTTGACGAATTCGGTGTTGGGCACATGGCCGATGAAGATGAACACGCCGTCGGTAGTCATGTCCTGCGTTTCGCCGGTCTTGAGGTTCTTGAGGCGCACACCGCTGACCGCCTCCGCACCCTGGATTTCTTCCACGGCGGTGTCCCAGATGAATTTCATCTTGGGGTTGGCAAAGGCGCGGGCCTGGGCCACCTTGTTGGCGCGCAGACTGTCGCGGCGGTGGATCAGCGTGACCTCATCGGCGAACTTGGTCAGGAACAGCCCTTCCTCGACGGCGGCGTCTCCCCCACCGATCACCACGACTTTCTTGCCCCGGTAGAAGAAGCCGTCACAGGTGGCGCAGGTGCTGACGCCCCGGCCCCAGAACTCCTCCTCGCCAGGGACGTTCAGGCGCTTGGGGTTGGCACCCGTTGCCAGAATCACACTCTTGGCACGGTAATTGCCGCTGTAGCCCTTGACCACAAAGGGATAGTGGTGATCGCCGGTCTGCTCGATGGCTTCCACCTCATCCATCTCGATCTTGCCGCCGAACTTCTCGGCCTGCTGCTGCATCCTGGCGGCGAGTTCCATGCCGCTGATGGGTTCGGGAAAGCCGGGGTAGTTCTCGACTTCCTCGGTCTGGGCGATCTGGCCGCCGGGCAGTCCCTTTTCCAGAATCAGGGTGCTGAGGCTGGCGCGGCCGGTGTAGATGGCCGCCGTCAGGCCAGCGGGGCCGCCGCCGACGATGACGACGTCATAGTCCTGGGTTTGCGGGAGGGTACGGGTCATATGAGAAGCGTACCACCGCCCCTCCCCCTTATTGGTTAAGCACGCACAGTTTACTTTTTAAAGCATCAATGCGGGCGCTGGCGGTCAGCGGGCGGTCACGGGCACGTTCAGGGTGACCCTCTTGCCGTCCGGCAGCGCCACATCCGCGCTGCGGTACAGCACCTTGCCGCCTTTATCCGCAATCATGGCGCGGACAGCGTACTTGTGCGCGGCGTTCAGGCGCACGGGGTTGTAGACCATCTGGTAGGGCGTGGACAGCCGGGTGGTGCCGAACTCGATGTCCACCAGCGACTTGGCCGCCGTCAGGTCGACCAGACTGACCATGATCCGGCTGCCCGCCGGCAGGCGCAGGCCCTCGCTGGGGCCGGTGACGCGGCCCCTGACCTCGCGGTAGCCCTTGGGAATGGACTCGGCGCTGTAATCGTCCTGGGTGCTGGCGGCTGCACGGCTGGTGGCTGGAGCAGTGGCTGCGGGCTTGATCGGGGTCAGGGTGACGCCACCGATCTGGGTCTGCGCCAGGGCAGCAGAGGCCAGCAACGCACCGGCAAGAGTGGCAGCAAGGGGGGCGGAAACAAAACGATTCATCCCTGTATGGTGGGGGATGGAGCTGATGGTTTTGTGACCGGAGGTGCATTGAGTCTTGGGGGAGGCCTCAACCCATGCTGGAAAATACGCTTGAATGCTGGCGTGCCCACCTCCGTTCCGCTGCTGCACCACGCCGACGCCACGGCCCACCTGTCGGGCGACGCCACCCTGCGGGAACTGATCGCCCGCAACGGCGAGTTGCCGGTGCTGACGCCCACGCCCGATCCCTTCGGCACGCTGATCCGCAGCGTGAATGGCCAGCAACTCAGCGTGAAGGCCGCCGCCAGCATCCACGCCCGGCTGCTGGAGCGACTGGGCACGCTGGACGCCGCGACCCTGCTGCAAACCCCTGGTGAGGAGTTGCGCGCGGCGGGCCTGTCATGGGCCAAGGTGCGGACGGTGAGGGCCATCGCCGAGGCCGAGCAGACCGGTGCGGTGGATTTTGCCCACCTCGCCACGCTGCCCGACGAGGCTGTGATCGCCGCCCTGATTCCCCTGCCCGGCATCGGGCGCTGGACGGCGGAGATGTTCCTGATGTTCGCCCTGGCCCGCCCCGACGTGTTCAGCCTCGGAGATCTGGCGCTGCGGCAGGGGCTGGCGCGGCTGTACCCAGACCAGTCCACCGATGAGGTACTGGCCGGGTGGACGCCGTACCGCACGCTGGCCGCCCGCTACCTGTGGGCCGACAACCACCGGGTCAAGGCAGGCGGGGAGCCGATTGGGTGAGCGGGGGTCTAAGGGTCAAGAGTCAAAGGGTCTGAGGAAAACTTGACCTCTCTCCCTGTGTGTGGCTTGCAAAGCTGCCAGGCCGAAGGGGTCAGCGGGCAAACCTCAGGCTCTACACGTTGCCTGGGCTGTTTCCATCACCTGTCAACCATCAACCATCACCCTTCCCGCTCCACCCACTCCGCATACGTCATGCGCGCGATCTCGAAGCCGTCGCGCGTGTGGGTGTAGCCGCCGCGCCCGCCCATGCGCCCGATCAAGTCCAGCGCCGCCGTGTCCACGTAGTGCTTTTCCTCGTCCAGCACGGCGTCGGCGCGCAGGCTCAGGCCGATCACCTGCCCCAGAATGATGCGGGTCTTGCCGATCTGCAACGTCTGCACCTCCACGCATTCCAGCGTGGCGGGGCTGGCCCGCACGCGCGGCACGGCGATACGGCTGCCCGGCTCCAGTTCGATGCCCAGCTTCGCCGCCTCGGCCATGCCGTGCGGGAAATCGGTGGCGCTGTCACTCATGACCTGCGCCAGCGCCGCGCTCACCAGATTGACGCTGAACTCGCCGCCCGGCGCGATGTTCAGCGCCGTGTCCTTGGGCGTGCCGTCGGCGCGGTCACCGGGGGCGAAGGCCACGATGGGCGGATCGGACCCCATCAGGCCGAAGAAGCTGTAGGGGGCCAGATTGGGCACGCCGCCGTCGCCCAGCGTGCAGACCCAGGCAATCGGACGCGGCACGACGGTGGCGGTCAGCAGCTTGTAGCGGGCGGCGTTGGGCAGGGCGGTCAGATCGAAGTGCCTGAACTCGGTGGGCGGCGTTCGGGGGGACGGGGCCATTGTGGCAGCCTAGCGGGCGCTAGCATGGGGGGCCATGAGTGCCGATACATCCCCCACCTACCGCGACGCCTACGCGCGGCTGTCGCGCATCGCCGCCGAGCTGGAAACGGGCGAGGCTGACCTGGACCGCGTGCTGCCGCTGCTGGAAGAGGCCCGCGAGGCCTACGCGCAGTGCCGGGAGCGCATCGAGGCCGTGCGCGCCGTGCTGGCCGGAGACTGGGCGGACGGCGTGGAGGCGGACGGGGACGAAGAGGAGTAGGCGGACAGCGGTGCGCTGTCCGCAGTGAAGGGCTTGCCCGCCTGCCGCCTCCCGCGCACCGCGCACTTTTCCTCCACCCAAACACGTCTAAACTAGGCCCCGATGCTGCCCGCCCGCTCCCCCTTCGCCCGCCTGGAGGGGTTTTTGCGCGACACCCTGGGCGGCGCGACGCGGCTGCACGAGGAAGACGCCGCCCCCGCACGCACGGTGGGCGTGACTGAACTGGGCTGGTCTCCAGCGGTGGCGCGCGGCTTCGGCTTCCCTCAGGTGTACGCCCACCAGGCCGAGACATACAAACTGATGCGCGACGGCAAACACGTCATCGTCACCACGCCGACGGCCAGCGGCAAGACCGGGGCCTTCTTCCCCGCCGTCTTTGACCGGCTGGAGCGCGATCCGAACGCCACCGCCCTCTTCGTTTACCCGCTGGTGGCGCTGGGGCAGGATCAGCGCGACAAGCTGCTGACCTTTAAAGAAAGGGGCGGTTTCGGCTGGGACATCGGCGCGTTCCAGAGCAGCGCTCAGGCCGCCGACGCCTTCGCGGACGGCGTGCGGATGGTCACGGCCACCCCGGACAAGCTGCACTGGTCTCTGACGCAGCCCCGCGTGCGCGAGTTTCTGAAGAACCTGTCCTTTATCGTGCTGGACGAGGCCCACACCTACCGGGGCGGCTTCGGCTCGGAGGTGGCCGGGATGCTGCGCCGCCTGCTGGAACTGTCGCACGCCTTGGGCGCAAACCCGCAGGTGGTGCTGAGTACCGCCACCATCGGCAACCCCGCCGAATTTGCCCGTGAGCTGATCGGCGTGGACGCGGTGGAGGTCAGCGAATCCGGGGCCGCCAGACCCGGCAAGCGCTTCTACCTGGCCGATCACCGGGGGCAACCGCGCCGCTTCTGGAACGCTGTGATGGAAGCGTCTCAGCGCTATGACCTGAAGGTGCTGGCCTTTTTCCGGGGCCGCAGCCGGGCCGCGCGGCTGTACGGCACTTACCGCGCCCAGCCCGCCTACGCCCGGCACGCCCACCTGTACATGGCCGGCACCAGTGACCGCGAGGGCCGCCTGACCGAGTTCCGCCGCGCGGGCAGCGGCGTGATGTTCGCCACCAACGCGCTGGAGGCCGGGGTGGACATCGGGGACTTGGAGGTGGTGATCATTGACGGCTATCCGGGGTCGCGCATGGCCTTCCGGCAGATGGCGGGCCGCGCCGGGCGGGTGGCGCCGGGGCTGGTGCTGTACCTGCCCGCGCTGAACGAGCAGGGGGTGCCGCAGCCGGCCGACGCCTTTTACAGCAACTCCGGCAACTTCCTGGAACTGCTGACCGGCCCGATCGAGAAGGCGGTGGTGGAGGCGGCCAACCCCTACCTCTCGCCCCGGCACCGCGCCCGCCAGAACGACGAATACGGCGCGGCGGGCCTGCGCGGGCCGCACCCCGCCGCCGTGGAGGCGCAGAAATACTGGAACCTGCGCGGCGAGGGCAGCCTGAAATACGCGGTGGTGGAGGCCGCCGACTGGGACAGACTGGGCGCGAAGGCGCTGGACACCCCGCTGGAATCGCCCAGCCAGCACTACGCCCTGACCGAGAAGCACGAGGGCGCGGTGTTCACCCTGGACGGCCAGGGCTACAAGGTGCTGCGCTGGGAAAAGCACCCCGCCGGCACCGCAATCATCGTGGAAAAATTCAGCGCCGAGAACCTGTTCACGCGCGGGCTGTACAGCATCGAGGTCACGCCGGGCCAGATGACCCCGTGGCAGCGGCGCGGCCCCCTGGCCTACCGCCACGGCGAGGTCAGCATTCGCCGCCGCTACACCGGCTATCAGATGCTGAGGCAGGTCTTCGAGCGCGTGTGCGTGGGCTGTGACCGCGATCCCGGCCCCGCCGAACGCACCTGCGCCCGCTGCGGGGGCCGCATTCAGGACAGGATGCAGGACCACAAGCTGTCCGAACACCTGTACGACGCGCCCACCGAGTTGCAACCCTTCCGCACCGCCGCGCTGGAAATCGGCCTTGATCCCCGCGCCACCGAGCGGCCCAGCGCGGTGGCCCATACCCTCAAGCACCTGCTGCAAAAGGTCACGCCGGAGCGGGTGGCCTGCGACGACAACGATCTGGCGGGGGCCTTCCGGGGCGGCCACGACGCGTATTTCTTCCTGTACGACGACTGGCTGGGCGGCCTGGGCGTGTCGCGCCGCGCCTACGAGCAACTGGATGACCTGCTGGCCCGTGCGCTGGCGCTGTGTTCCAAAACGTGCTGCAAGAACGCGGAGGGCTGTTACGAGTGCATCGCCGTGTCGCGCTGCTCCTCGCCGTACCTGCCGAGTGGGGAGCGCCGCCCCACCGACAAGCACGCCACCCGGCTGTTTCTGGAAGGGGTGCTGGGCGTGCAGGCCGCGCCGGAAGCGGAAACCGCCGCCCCCGAACCCGTCCCCGATCTGGCCCCGTCGTGGCCCCTCCAGGCGCGCGAATTGCTGGACCTGCACGGCCTCTCGCTGCCCGAGGTCAGCGCCCGCCTGGGCATTCCCAGCCGTGAGCTGCAACGGGCGGTCAGCAGCACCCAGCCTCTGCGGCTGCACCACGCCAAATTCGGCGACGGCGTCTTTATGGGCGGCTTTCATCAGGGCGACAAGCGCGAGGTGCTGGTCTACTTCCCCGGCGTGGGCCAGAAGCGCCTGCTGCTGAAATTCGCGGGCCTGAGCGTGATCGAGCGCGGGCCGGGTGTCGCGGCAGGCTAGGGGTCTGCCTTACGGTGCGTTGCGGACGGTTTCCCCCACCCCAATCCCGGCCAGCCGCCGCGCCGCCTCCACCAGTACCTCGGGCGGCTGCACCAGGGCGAAGCGCACGAAACCTTCCCCGCGTTCCCCGAAGGCCCGTCCGGGGCTGACCACCACGCCGCAGTCCTCGGCGGCGCGCACCGCAAACGCTACGCTGTCGGTGAGGCCCGGCACCCGCGCCCAGGCGTACATGCTGGCCTGGGGCCACTGCACTTCCCAGCCCAGGGCGCGCAGGGCGGGCACCAGAGCGTCGCGGCGGGCCTGGAACACGGCGGCTCCAGCACGTCCCACCTCGTCCGGCAGACCCAATGCCAGTGTGGCGGCCCGCTGGATGCCCAGGTACGCGTGGAAGTCCACCGCGCCTTTCACACGGGCCAGGGCGGCGATGGCCCCGGCGTCCCCGGCGGCGAAGCCCACCCGGAAGCCGCCCATGTGGTGGGTCTTGCTCAGCGAGTGCAGTTCCACCACGCCGTCCAGTCCCGCTTCCAGGGCGCTGGGGGCGCGGTAGTCGTCACACGTCAGTTCGGCGTAGGGATGATCGTGAATCAGAAGGGTGCCGCGCGCCTGACACCACTCCACCACCTGTGCGAAAAAGGCCGCATCAGCCACCGCCGACGTGGGGTTGTTGGGGTAATTCAGCAGCAGCGCGCGGGGCTGGACATCGCCTGGAACCGCGTCCAAGTCCGGCAGAAAGCCGCGTTCAGGCCGCAGCGGCAGCGGGACGGTCCTGAGCCCGGCCACCGCCGCCGCGCCCAGGTACGGCGGATAGCCGGGATCGGGCAGCAGCAGCGTGTCGCCGGGATCGGTGACGGCCAGCAGCAGGTGGGCCAGCCCTTCCTGAGCGCCGATCAGCGGCAGCACCTCGGTTTCGGGATTCACCCCCACCCCGAAGCGGCGCCGCAGGTAGTCGGCAGCGGCTTCCCGCAGCGGCGCGGTGTCGCTGAACAGCGGGTAACGGTACGTCAGCGGATCGCGGGTGGCCTCGCGCAGGGCTTCCAGCACGGCCTCCGGCGGCGCCTGATCGCTGCTGCCGATGCTCAGGTCAATAATGGCCCGCCCACGCGCCCGTGCCCGACTCTTGGCCGCGTCCATCAGCGCGAAGACGCTGCCCGGCACGTTGGCGGCCCGTGATGACATCCACATGTCCGGCAGAGTAGAGCATCCTGCCGTGCTGACCTCCCATTTAGCCCTGCGGCCCGCGTCTAAAGAACCTCCCGCCGCGTCCTCACGCCGGCCCGCCCACACCCCGCTAGCGTGGGGCATGGAAATCAGCCGCACGATGAGCCTGGACCCCATCCTGGACCGCATGGGCCGCGAAGCCACCAGCCTGCGCGAGGCCGAGGCCATGCGTGAGGTGCTCTCCGAACGCTACGCGGGTCAGGACATGGCCGCGATCGGTGAACACGACTGGCTGGAGGCGCTAGGCCGCATGGAGCAGATCAAGCAGACTGGCAATGAGGGGATGAAATAACGATCTAGTTTTCTCGCTCGATCAGCGTGCCCTGCGTGTCAATCGGAAAGTCCATGACCCGCCCCCCCAGGCCGTTCTTCTTCATCACGCCGTTCAGGTAGGCGTGCAGCGGCGCGGTGCCCTCGCGGGTGTCGTGAAAGCACAGCACCGTCGGCCCCGCGCCCGACAGCGCCGCGCCCAGGGCGCCGTGCCGCCAGGCGTCTTCCAGAATGTCACTCAGGCCCGGCACCAGAGGCGCCCGCCAGATCTGGTGGATGTAGTCCTGCATGGCGTGCCGCAGCAGGTCCAGGCGCCCCTGCGACAGCGCGGCGGCCAGCAGCGCGGCGTGGGACAGCGCGTGTACGGCGTCGGCGCGGCTGTACTCGCGCGGCAGCACGGCGCGGGCCTTGCTGGTGCTGAGTTCGAAGTCGGGAATCAGCACGGTCACGCCCAGATTTGCAGGTGGGTCCAGCCGCACGTAGTGGGTGCCTAGCTTGTCCAGCGTCGCCACCACGATGCCGCCGAACAGCGCCGGGGCCACGTTGTCCGGGTGGCCCTCCTCGCGGGCGGCCACGTCCAGGAGCGCGGCGTCATCCAGCGGGCGGCCCAGCAGTTCGTTGGCCGCCACAATGCCGGCCACCAGGGCGGCGGCGCTGCTGCCCAGGCCGCGGGCCAGCGGCACCTCGCTGCTGATCTCTATGCGGGCCGGTGGCAGGCTCAGCCCGGTGCGCCGGGCCACCAGCAGCATCGCCTGATACACGTAGTTGCTCTCGTCGGCGGGGGTGCCCTGCAGGCCCGGTCCCAGGGGAAGCACCTGGGTCACGGCGCCCGGCGTGACGCGCAGCGTGGTGTGCAGCGGCACGCTCAGGCCCAGGCTGTCGAAGCCCGGCCCCAGGTTGGCGCTGCTGGCCGGGGCGCGCACGGTAAAAGCGCTCACGGCGCCCAGGGTGACCGGCATAGGGCGGTGGAATCCAGGCCGGAGTTCAGGCGAGTGGAATCAGGGTGGCGCGGGCCAGACAGCAACATCCGCCCATGCTAGTCGCCGCCGCGCGGCGGGGTCCGGCGGAGGTAAGACAAATGCCTTTCCCTGATCTGCATGTCCTGAGCGAGGCGGTGCCGGACTGCCCCCACTGCTTTTCCCCCACAACGTCAAGGCAAAGTCAGATATGAGGAACCAGACCGGGCTTTCTGAGAAGATTGGGACGGCGAAATTGAAGGGTTCACTACATGCTCTTTGCGGGGTCTTCAGAAAGTATGTTTATCCGCAATTGACCTCTCTGTGGGGTTTCATGCTTCAGCCACAACGAGCGTTTCACGTTGGAACTCTAACGATTCAAACAGGAGGTCACGAACATGGGTTGGATCATTACTATTCTGGTGGGTGCGCTTTGTGGTTGGCTGGCAAGCATGATCATGAACACCAACGCACAGCAGGGTGCCATTGCCAATATCCTGATCGGTATTGTCGGCGCGTTGCTGGCACAGTGGATCTTCGCGGGTCTGCTGAACATCGGCGGCGCGACGGCGGCGGGCGACGGCTTCAGCTTCTGGAGCATCATCTGGGGCGTGGTGGGCAGCGTCATTCTGATTGCCATCCTCAAGGCTCTGAAAGTTCTGCGCTAAGTCTTCTCTTCCTATGGCCGGGCATCCTTTGGGGTGTCCGGTCTTTTTCTGCCTTTGTTCCCGGTGTCTCAATACAATTCCGGCCCCGCAAAAACTACGGATTGGATGAGTGGGACACCTGCCTTCCTTAAAAGTGTCAGGATGGCTACGGAAGGGGGACACCGTCATGCCTCAAGAACACACCGGGACTGCCCAACATCCTGCCCTGCCGCCGCCGCGTTACCTGCTGCGTTCGCTGGGCAATGCGGACGTGATCGTGAACGGCGCGAGTGTGGTCTGGCCCGCCCGCAGCGCTGAGGAACTGCTGTGGTACCTGCACGCCCACCCACAGGGCCGCTACCGTCACGACATCCTGGCCCAGTTGTGGGACCTGGAAGACACGCCCGCCGCCGCCAACCGCTTCCGCGTCGCACTGCACCGCCTGCGCTCCACGCTGGGGCGGCCTGACGCCGTGGTGGAAGAGCGGGGCCGCTATACCCTGCATGCCGACCTTCAGGCGGCCAGCGACACCTACGCCCTGCACCGGGCGCTGGACGCCTCGCGGAACATGACCGAGCCGCGCCAGCAGGAGGAATTGCTGCGGCAGGCGCTGGCCAGCGCGGACGGCGAGTACCTGCCGCACCTGCAGGGCGAGTGGGTGGAGGCGGCCCGCAGCCAGCACCGCTCCGCCGTGGTCGAGGGCCACCTGGCCCTGTCGCTGTTGCACTGCGCGGCCCGTGAGTGCCCGCTGGCCGCGCTGTCGCTGGTGCGCGCCGCCGAGACGGACCCGCTGATCGGCGAGGACCACCACCAGCGCCTGATGGTCTGCCTGACCATGACCCGCGACAAGTACGCCGCCATCGAGCATTACCGCCGTTACCGCCACTTTCTGGCCGAGGAGGTCGGCGACACCCCCATGCAGGACACGGTGGACCTGGCCGAGCGCCTGAAGGCCGACGCCCGCCCCTGCGAACACGGCCCGTACATGCTGACCGGAAGCCCCCTGAACGGGAAATAGAGCGCTGCAAGACGGCGCTGCACTGTACACTCGCGGCCAGATGTCAGGCACACCGCAGCGGATCAGGGAGGCAGTGGAAGCCATTCAGGGCTGGCTGGTCAGTAGTCCCAATCCCGGCGAGGCCATCGTCCGTCAGGCGATTGTGCTGAGACTGCTGCACGCCGCCGGATTCGACATCTGGAACCCGGCAGAGGTGGTGCCGGAAGAAACCAACGGCAGCGGCAACCGTTCCGATTTTCTGATTCGTGTCGGCAAGGGGAAGTTTGCGCTGGAGCTGAAAGGCGCAGGAATTGCCCTGAAGGGCAAACCCTATGAGCAGGTGGTCACCTATGCCGCTAGCGAGGGAACCCGCTGGGCGATGCTGACCAACGGAAGGATCTAAGTACAACGCATTTAAGAAGTAGAATTAGGCATGGCCCGCCCTGCTCGACGTATTGCGATTTCTGGGGAAGAGGACGACCAGCTCCGTGCGCTGGAAACCAGTCCACACACGCACCCGAAGGCC